>CAMFLG010000421.1 GCA_945957495.1 uncultured Pseudorhodobacter sp.
AGGCTGCGGTAGAACTGCGCGAACTGCGGGTCCTTGCCAAAGGCCTCGGCATAGATCGCGTTGCGCTTGGCGTCAGCCTCACCGCGGATCACCTCTGCCTCTTTGCTGGCCTGCGACACGATCTCGACCTTCGAACGTTCTGCGGCGGCCCGAACCCGCTGCGCAGCCTCGTTACCACGACCGATCTCATCCGCCGCCTCGCGTTCACGCTCTGCCCGCATCCGGGCAAAGGTGGCCTCAAGGTTCTGTTCCGGCAGGTCGGTGCGTGTCAGGCGCACGTCAATCACGTCCACGCCCAGCCCCGCCGCCTTTTCCCGGCTGTTGTCGCGGATCTGGTTCATCAGCCCGGTGCGATCCTCGGACAGCACGTTCTGACTGGGAACCGAGCCCAGCACTTCGCGGATTTCGGCGTTGATGATCTTGTCCAGGTTGCTGCGCGCCGCCTCGATCCCGCCAGAGCCGACCGCGCGACGGAACGCCTCGACATCGACGATGCGCCAGCGCGCGAAGGCATCCACCACAAGGCGGCGATCATCCAGCGGCGTCACCTCCAAGGGCTGCGTCGGCAGACCCAGAATGCGGTCGTCATAGCGGAAGACCTCTTGCACCAGCGGCAGCTTGAACCCAAGCCCGGGCTTGTCAATCACCTGCTTCACTTCACCGAACTGCAGCACCAGAACCTTTTCGCGTTCATCCACGATGAACACCGAAGACAGGGCAAGGGCCGCAACAAGGGCAATGCCCGGAAGAATATACAGCGCCTTCATCAGTTGTTCCCCCCGGTCGTCGCCACAGAGCCTGAGGGCGTCGCCGCACCCGGTTTGACCAGCTCATTCAGCGGCAGATAGGGCACCACACCCGAACCGCCCGGCCCCGAGGCCACGCCATCCATGATGACCTTGTTCATGCCACCCAGAACTTTCTCCATCGTTTCCATATACATCCGCTTGCGCGTCACTTCGGGCGCCTTGATGTATTCGGCATAGATCGACAGGAACCGGCTGGCTTCGCCCTCGGCGTTGTTCACCACTTGCGCGCGATAACCTTGCGCGTCTTCCAGCAACTGCGCCGCCTGGCCCCGCGAGGCGGCACCAATGGTGTTGGCATAGGCGTCGGCCTCTTTTTCCAGCCGGTCGCGTTCCTGCTGCGCCGCCTGCACCTTGCGGAAACTGTCGATGACTTCGCGCGGCGGATCGGCCTTGTCAAAGTTCACCCGGATCACGTTGATCCCGGCGTCATAGCTGTTCAGCGTGGTCTGAATCGCTGCGGTGACTTCAGAGGCGATCACGCCCCGGTCCCGGTTCAGCACCGGCGCCAGTTCCGACCGCGCGATGATATCGCGCATCGCCGATTCCGACACCGCGCGGATGGTATCCTCGGGGTCGGCCAGGTTGAACAGGTAGGCCGCCGGGTCAGAGATGTTCCAGACCACCTGAAACTCGATATCCACGATGTTCTGATCGCGGGTCAGCATCAGGCCGTTGTCCAGCTCGCCCGCCGCACCGCTGCCGATATCGGTGGTGCGCTGCTTGCGCGCCTCGACGATCTCGGCCGTCATCACCGGCCAGGGCGCAAAGTGCAGCCCCTCTTCGGTCACGCCGCTGAACTTGCCCAGCATCAGCGTCACCGCCTGCTCTTCCGGCTTGACCGTATAGGCAGAGGCATAGACCCACACCGCAGCCGCCGCCAAACCGCCCAGAATAAGCGCCTGTTTCGACACAAGGCCGCCAAGGCCGCCGCTGTCACCCGAAGGCGGCCCGCCGCGCCCGCGCCCGCCCAACAGCACGCGCAGTTGTACCTGACCCGTTATGACCAGTTCATCAATTTCGGGAATTTGCGGCCCCTCACCCGGTCTGCGCCCATTCGGGCGCTGGTCCTTGCGTCCACCGTCGTTGTTGCGGTCCTCACCACCGGGGCCGCTGCCGCCGCCCCAAGGACCTCCACTACCCGCCATTGATCAACCTTTCGTCTTTTTTGCTCTTGCCTGAATTGGGCACCCGGCGCGAAAAATCAAGCGCCCGACAGCCAATTGGCCGATTTGACGCGCTTTCGCACGGGCGCCGCCCGGGTTTTGTTCAAAACACCCGGGATGGTTTGCGCATCGTCACCAGTTCTTCCGCAACCGTGGGATGCACCGCAACCGTCCGGTCGAAGTCTTCCTTCGTGGCGCCCATTTTGATCGCAATGGCGGCAAGCTGAATCATCTCACCCGCCGCTGGCCCCACGATATGACAGCCCAGAACCTTGCGGCTGTCGCGCGCCACCACCAGTTTCATCAGCATCCGGTCCTGCCGCCCGGCAAACAGGCTTTGCATGGGGCGGAAGCTTGCGGAATAGATCTCAACAGGCCCCGCCGCCCGCGCCGCCTCTTCGCTCAGCCCGACAGAGCCTAGTTCCGGCTGGGTGAACACCGCCGAGGCCACCAGATCGTGATCAGCCTTGGTCGGAACCCCGCGAAACACCGTATCGGCAAAGGCGTGCCCCTCGCGGATGGCCACCGGCGTCAGGTTAAGCCGGTCCGTCACATCGCCCACTGCATAGATCGACGGCACCGCAGTCTGGCTGTAGTCATCGACCAGAATCTTGCCCTTGGCGCCAATTCCCACGCCCAGCGCCTCCAACCCCAGCCCATGCGCATTCGGCACCCGGCCCGTGGCGTAAAGCACCAGATCAAACACCCGCGCGCTGCCATCTGTGGCCACGGCGCGAATGCCTTCGGCCACCTTTTCCAGCCGTTCCACATCGGTGCCGCAATGAATGGCAATGCCGCGCTCGATCATGGCGTTCGCCACCATGCCGCGCGCCTCGTCATCAAAGCCGCGCAAAATCTGCGCGCCGCGATAGTACTGCGTCGTCTCAACCCCCAGCCCGTGCAGGATGCAGGCAAATTCGCTGGCGATATAGCCGCCGCCCACCACCAGCGCCCGCTTGGGCAAGGCCGGCAGATGGAAGATGTCGTTCGAGGTGATTGCCAGTTCCGATCCCGGAATGGCCGGCACGAAAGGCCGCCCGCCGGTTGCGATCAGAATATGCTTGGCGGTGAACACCTCACCCGTGCCCAGCCGCACCGTATGCGCATCGGTCAGCACCGCGCGAGTGTCGTGGATCGTCACCCCTGCATTTTTCAACGTGTTGCGATAGGCGCCTTCCAGCCGGTCCAGCTCTGCCTCAAGGCTGGTGCGGAACCGCGGCCAGTCAAAGCCCTGCTGTTCGACATCCCAACCATAGGCCTTGGCATCGGCAATCGCGCCGGGAAATTCCGACGCAAACACCATCAGCTTTTTCGGCACACAGCCGCGAATGACGCAGGTGCCGCCCATCCGGCTTTCCTCGGCCAGACCCACACGCGCGCCGCCCTCTGCCGCCGCGATCCGCGCCGCGCGCACCCCGCCAGAGCCGCCACC
>CAMFLG010000422.1 GCA_945957495.1 uncultured Pseudorhodobacter sp.
CGCGCCTTTCTGCCCGCCTTCGTGCCGCTGACCGAGGCGCGGGTAAACACCCCGTGGACGGAGGCCGACCGCGACGCGCAACTGATCCATCGCGGCCTTTATGCCGAATACAACCTCGTCTACGACCGGGGCACCAAGTTCGGTCTGGAAACCGGCCACGACGCCAACGCCGTGCTGATGAGCCTGCCACCCTTGGCCAAATGGGTCTGACGCCGCCGTCAAACCCCTCGCCGCAGTTGTCAGCCACCATCGCCCCGGATAAGCCTGTACCATGACCCAACCGCTTCCCACCCCTGCCCACCCGTTCAAGATCGGCACCCGCGGCTCGCCCCTCGCCCTGTGGCAGGCGCATGAGGTGCGCCGCAGCCTGATGCAGGCCTTCGATCTGCCCATCGACGCGTTCGAGGTCGTGGTGATCAAAGTCACCGGCGACATGGTGCAGGACCGCGCGTTGAAGGAAATCGGCGGCAAGGGCCTGTTCACGCGCGAGATTGAAGAGGCGCTTCTGGCAGGCGGCATCGACATCGCCGTGCATTCGATGAAGGACATGCCGACGCTGCAGCCAGAGGGCCTATTGCTTGATTGCTACCTGCCGCGCGAAGATGTGCGCGATGGCTTCGTTTCCCCCACCGTCACGGCGCTGATGGACCTGCCGCAGGGCGCAACCGTCGGCTCTTCCTCGCTGCGCCGCCGGGCGCAACTGGCGCACCGGCGCCCCGACCTGCATCTGGTCGAATTTCGCGGCAACGTGCAGACCCGGATGAAAAAGCTGGCGGATGGCGTGGCCTCGGCCACCTTTCTGGCGATGGCCGGGCTGAACCGCCTTGGCATGGCCGATGTGGCCCGCCCGGTGGCCGTGACAGAGATGCTGCCCGCCGTGGCCCAAGGCGCTATCGGCGTTGAACGCCGTCAGGCGGATGCCCGCGCCGAGGCGATGCTTGCCGCCATCCACCACACCCCCACCGGCCAACAACTGGCCGCCGAACGCGGCTTTCTGGCCCGCCTTGACGGATCGTGCGAAACCCCGATTGCCGGGCTTGCGGTGATCGAGGGCGATCAGCTGTGGCTGCGTGGCGAGATTCTGCGCCCCGACGGCACCAAAGTGATCAAAGGTGAGATTCGCGGCACCATCCCCGACGCAGCTTCCCTTGGCCAAACCCTCGCCGCCGATCTGCTGGGCCGCGCCGGGCCGGGGTTCTTCGATTAAGTCAGGCTGCCCCTGCCTCACCCCAACTACCAGTGCGGCGGTTTCACATTCGCCTCGGGGCTGCCGCCCGCCTCTTCCCGCTCTGCCTCGCGCTCGGCCAGCAGATGCACCAGCCGCAGCACCCGGTCCAACTCGCGGCCCTGCCGTGTCACCACATCCGACAGGTCATCGACCGCCCGCAGCAGATGCGCGACCCGTTCTTCCAACTGCTCGATCCGGTCCATTCCCGCCCCTCTCAACGTATGCCTGTCAGGCATACCCTTTGGCATACGTCAGGCATACGCGCGGCATACGCCACCGCTTGCCGCCCCGCCCCCCATCCGTTACACGGACGGCGACAAAAAGCGAAGGGTCGATGACCATGGCACAAGACAAACCCGCCCGCCGCCCGCGCGCCGAACCCCCGAAAGGGTTCCGCGACTATTTCGGTGCCGAAGTCACCGAACGCAAGGCAATGCTGGACAAGATTGCCGAGGTTTATCATCGCTATGGCTTTGATCCCCTGGAAACCTCTGCCGTGGAAACCGTTGAGGCGCTTGGGAAATTTCTGCCAGACGTGGATCGCCCCAATGAGGGTGTGTTCGGGTGGCAAGACGAGGATGCCGATTGGCTGGCCCTGCGCTATGACCTGACCGCGCCCTTGGCCCGCGTCGCCGCCCAATACCGCAACGACCTGCCCAGCCCCTACCGCCGCTATGCGATGGGCCCGGTCTGGCGCAATGAAAAGCCCGGCCCGGGGCGGTTTCGCCAATTTTATCAATGCGATGCCGATACGGTCGGTTCGGCAAGTGTCGCCGCTGATGCCGAAATCTGCGCCATGCTGTCCGACGCCCTCGAGGTGGTCGGCATCCCCCGCGGCGACTATGTGGTCAAGGTCAACAACCGCAAGGTGCTGAACGGCGTGATGGAGGTCGCAGGCGTCCTTGATCCCCTTGATCCCGAACGCTTTTCCGCCGAACGCGGCATCGTCCTGCGCGCCATCGACAAGATCGACCGGCTTGGCGATGACGGTGTACGGGCGCTGTTGGGCGAGGGTCGCAAGGACGAGTCCGGCGATTTCACCAAAGGTGCGGGGCTGACCCCCGATCAGGCCGAAATCGTCATGGGTTTCATCTCTGCCAAACGCGCCACTGGTGCCGAAACCGTCGCCCGCCTGCGCGAGCTGGTGGCAGGCTCCGCCATGGGGGCGGAAGGCGTTCAAGAGCTTGAATCAATTGCAGAACTTCTGGCGGCACAAGGCTATGGCACTGACCGCATCGTGCTGGATCCGGGTGTTGTGCGCGGCCTTGGCTACTACACCGGCCCGGTTTACGAGGCGGAACTGACCTTCGACATCCTCGACGAAAAGGGCCGCAAACGCCAGTTCGGCTCGGTCGCGGGCGGCGGGCGCTATGACGATCTGGTCAAACGCTTCACTGGCCAATCCGTGCCCGCAACGGGTGTTTCCATCGGCGTGGATCGCCTTCTGGCCGCCCTGCGCGCCAAGGGCCGCGTCAGCGCCGACACCACCGGCCCGGTGGTTGTCACCGTGATGGACCGCGACCGTATGGCCGATTACATGGCGATGGTCGGCGAATTGCGCGCCGCTGGGATCCGCGCCGAAGCCTATCTGGGCAACCCGAAGAATTTCGGCAACCAATTGAAATACGCCGATAAACGCGCCTCTCCCGTCGCCGTCATCCAGGGCGGGAATGAGGCTGCGGCGGGAACCGTGATCCTGAAAGACCTGATCCTCGGCGCCAAGATCGCCGAAAGTGCGACGCTTGAGGAATGGAAGGATCGCCCTGCACAGGTGGAAGTCCCCCGCGCCGATCTGGTGGCGGCGGTGAAACGGATGCTGGCGCAATGAAAACCAAACCGGCAATCCGGGCCGAGGCGGAACGGCTGTTTGCCGCCTTTCAGGCCGCCGGTGCCGTGCCGGTCGAGGCCGATCTGCTCTTGCCCGCCGAAACCCTGCTGGACCTTTACGGCGAAGACATCCGCGCCCGCGCCTATGTGACGCAAGACCCGCTGCAAGGCGAAATGATGCTGCGCCCGGATTTCACCGTGCCGGTGGTGCAGGCCCACATGGCCCACGGCGCCGATCCCGCCCGCTATTGCTATCTGGGCGAGGTGTTCCGCAAGCAGGAACATCTGGGCAATCGCGCTTCGGAATATCTGCAGGTCGGGTTCGAGGTGTTTG
>CAMFLG010000423.1 GCA_945957495.1 uncultured Pseudorhodobacter sp.
GTCCACCGCATCTATGCCGGTGGATTTGCGCCCGCCATGGGTAAAAATCTCCCATTTGCCGGGGGATACGGTTTTCGCATCAATCGCCACCACGATGCACTGGCTGCCAAAGCGATCTGCCGCCTCTGCCACCACATCGGGATTGGCGACGGCGGCAGAGTTGAACGACACCTTGTCCGCCCCGGCCAGCAAGAGCGCCCGCACATCCGCATGGCTGCGCACGCCGCCGCCCACGGTCAGCGGCATGAAACAGGCCTCTGCCGTGCGCGTGACCAGATCGAACATGGTGCCGCGGTTTTCATGGGTGGCGTGGATGTCGAGAAAACACAGCTCATCCGCCCCCGCCGCATCATAGGCGCGCGCGGCCTCTACCGGATCACCGGCGTCGATCAGGTTGACGAAATTGACGCCCTTGACCACGCGGCCATCAGCGACATCAAGGCAGGGGATGATGCGGGTTTTCAACATGGGCAGACCTTAGCGCGCCGGGCCGGGCGGGGAAAGGGGGCGCTGCCCCGCTCGGCCTTGCGGCCTCACCCCCCGGGATATTTAGGAACAGATGAAATCAGGCTTTCAGCACCGACAGCGCCGCCGCCAGATCAATCGCCCCATCATAAAGCGCACGGCCCGAGATGGCCCCGGCGATCACGCCGGTGTCGCGCAGGGCGATCAGATCTTCCATCCGGGAAACACCACCCGAGGCGATCACCGGGATCGAAACGGCGCGCGCGAGGGCCTCTGTCGCGTCGATGTTGGGGCCTTGCATGGCGCCGTCGCGGTCGATGTCAGTGTAGATGATTGCGGCCACACCGGCGTCTTCAAAGCTGCGGGCAAGGTCGCTGGCCTGAACAGTGGTTTCCGTGGCCCAACCTTTGGTGGCGACAAAGCCCTTGCGCGCATCAATCCCCACCGCAACCTTGCCAGGGAACGCCCGCGCCGCCTCGCGCACCAGCGCGGGGTTTTCCACCGCAACCGTGCCCAGGATCACCCGCGCCAGCCCCTTTTCCAGCCACATCGCGATCGTTGCCATGTCGCGGATGCCGCCGCCCAGTTGCGCGGGCACCGAAACCTGCGCCAAGATCGCCTCGACAGCCGCTGCGTTCACCGGCGTGCCCGCGAAAGCGCCGTTCAGATCGACCAGATGCAGCCATTCGCATCCCGCCGCCTGAAACTTCAACGCTTGCGCCGCAGGGTCATCGCCAAACACCGTGGCCGCCGCCATTTCGCCGCGCAACAGGCGCACGCATTGGCCGTCTTTCAGATCAATGGCGGGGTACAGGATCATGGCGGCCTCATCTGATTGGGGATGGCAGGCTCTTACGCAGGCGGGGCGGAAAAGCCAAGGGCTGCACGCTGCGACATCTGCCCCAACGTCATCCTTGATTGGCGCGAAATTGCAGGCAAGCTTGCCCGAAATCCAGGGAGGGATCACAATGTTCAGGAAAATCATGTTGGCGTCGGTGCTGGTCTTCGGCGCGGGGGCGGCCTTTGCCGGCGATCCGGTGGAAGGCATCTGGAAGACCAAGCCGGATGACAACGGCAATTTCGGCTATGTGCAGATCAAGCCCTGCGGCCCGGCCTTTTGCGGCACGTTGATCAAGGCCTTCGGCGGCGATGGCAAGGAAATGGCCAGCGACAACATCGGCAAGCAGATCGTCTGGGATATGGTTGCCTATCCGGACGGGCTTTATGACGATGGGCAGATCTGGTCGCCGGACCGGGACAAGACCTACAGCTCTGATATGCAGCTGTCGGGCAACACGCTGAAGGTGCGCGGCTGCGTCTTTGGCATCTGCCGCGATGGTGGCACCTGGACGCGGGTGAAGTAAGCGCAGGTTTCGGGTCGCCTGCCCCCCGCTGCGCCGCTATGACGGCGGTGCACCAACAAAGAATGCCGGAGTCTGCCAAGGATTGGGGCCGCTTGACGCGGCGGTTTGGCGCGCGGGGCGGGGTTGGCGGCGATTGATGGAAGGGTGTGGCGGTGGATGACGCAGTAGATCGGGCCTGGGCGGCGCTGCTGGCGCGGACGGGTTGGCCGGGTGTTTACGGGGTGGCCAGCACGAAGATTTACTGCGATTTCGGCTGCCCGTCGCGGCCCCCTTTGCGGCGGAATTTCCGGCTGTTCGGGGCAGCGGACCAAGCAGAGGCGGCGGGCTATCGGCGCTGCAAACGCTGTGCGGCACGCGATGTCGCACGCGTGCGACAGGGGTAGGCGCAAGCTATATCAAGGGCTTGCCGAAAGGCATTTACCAATTATTCACGAAATCCCCAGCCGCGGAATCTCGATTGCCGGGCAGCGGTTCATCACGGCCTGCACGCCGCGCGCCTCTGCCCGGGCCGCCGCCGCGTCATCGCGCACACCCAGTTGCATCCACACCGCCTTGAGGTTCGGAAAGGCCGCAAGCGCCGCATCCACCACCGCGCCCGCCTCTTCCGAGCGGCGGAAAATATCGACCATATCGACCGGTTCGGTGATGTCAGCCAGCGACGCGCGCACATCGACCCCGTTTACCACCTGACCCACCTGCCCCGGATTGACCGGGATCACCCGGTAGCCGCGCCGCGCCAGATAGTTGGCAACACCGTGGCTGGGCCGGTCAGGTTTCGGCGACCAGCCCACAAGGGCGATAGTTTTCACCGAGGTCAGGATATCGCGGATGCGGTCGTTTTCGGTCATGCAAATCCCCAAGAAAAAGGCGCCCGGGCTGAAAGCCGGGGCGCCAAGGTGTGGAACGAGGGACAGTGAACTGGAGAGGCGGGGGTTCCGATCCCGCTTCCCGTGCCTATAACATAGATACCACAATGGCCCAAAAAAGACCCGCTCGCGTTTTTGTGAAGATTTAACGGCTCGCGGCGGCATAAAGCCCGACAGCGGCGGCGTTTGACACGTTCAGGCTGCCAAACGCCCCGGCGAACGGGATGCGCGCGATCACGTCACAGGTTTCGCGGGTCTTTTCGCGCAGGCCCGGCCCTTCGGCGCCCAGCACCAAGGCCACCGGACGCTTGCCCACATCGGCCATCGCCGCGGCCAGTTCGACCGTGCCGTCGCCATCCAGGCCGATCACGGCATAGCCCATGGATTTCAGCTCTTCCATCGCCTCGGCCAGATTGGTGACTTTCAGATAGGGCTGACGTTCCAGCGCGCCACTGGCAGTTTTCGCCAAAGCGCCGGTTTCGGGTGCCGAATGATGCCGGGGGGCGACCACGGCACGCGCCCCGAACACCTCTGCCGAACGCAGGATGGCACCGACGTTGTGCGGATCGGTGACACGGTCCAACAGCACGATCAGCGGCTCGCCTGCCCCCGAAATTGCCACATCGGCCAGCTTGCCCCAGTTCAGCGGACGCACCTCCATCGCGGCGCCCTGATGCACCGAAC
>CAMFLG010000424.1 GCA_945957495.1 uncultured Pseudorhodobacter sp.
TCTTCAGCCAGCCCCGGCTTTTGGGCCGCGCGATGTTGAAATAGGGCACATAGCCATGTTCCGGGATGATGTAGCGGCTGTGGTCGCGGTACATGATCATCTCGAAATGGTACTGGATGTCCGGGCTGATGGCCTCGGGGCGGGCCTTGACGAAGGCCAGCGCCTCGACCCCGTGGTAAGCGCCGTCGCCCTTCTCGGTCGCCAGGTACTGTGCCAGCGCAATCGCCGCCCGGTGCAGCCGGACAAAGGTCAGCAGCGAGTTCGGCTTGGTCGAGCGGTTCTGCACCCCCACCGCCAGGTGGTCATGCAGGTTCTGACCGACGCCCGGCAGATCGGCATGGACGCGGATGCCAAGGTTCGACAGGTGCTGCGCCTCGCCCACGCCAGAGAGCTGCAACAGCTGCGGCGAGTTGATCGAGCCGCCCGACAGAAGCACCTCGCGGTCGCAGCGCAGCTCTTTCTTGCGGCCGCCCTGCAGGTATTCGATGCCGACGGCCCGGCCCCTCTCGATGATGACGCGGGTCGCAAGCGCCCTCGTGATGATGGTCAGGTTCGGGCGGTCTTTGACGGGGTGAAGGTAGGAATAGGCCGTGCTCGCCCGCCGCCGCACCTCGCCCATCTGGTGGATCGTGCTGTCGCAGGGGCCGAAGCCCTCGTTGTCACCCCGGTTGAAATCGTCCGTCTCGCGGTAGCCCATCTGCTTGCCAGCCTCGATAAAGGCCTTGGACAGTTCATGGCGGACGCCGTAGCGGCTGGTGTGCAGGAAGCCGCCCTTGCCGTGGTCGGGGTCATCTGGGCCAGACCAGTTCTCGGCCTTCTTGAAATAGGGCAGGCACTCGTCAAAGGACCAACCCCGGTTGCCCATCTGCTGCCAGCCGTCGTAATCGCTGGCCGCGCCCCGTATATAGACCATGCCATTTATGCAGCTGCAGCCGCCTAGCACCTTGGCGCGCGGCCAGAAGAGGCGGCGGTTGTTGAGGTGCTTTTGCGGCTCGGTGTGATAGCCCCAGTCGATCTTGCCGGTTTTCATCAGCTGGAAGTGGCCCGCTGGCATGCGGATGAAGGGGCTCTTGTCCCAGCCCCCCGCCTCGACCAGAGTCACTTTGATGGCGGGGTCCGCCGAAGATGGCGGGGTCCGCCGAAAGCCTGTTGGCCAGCACGCAGCCCGCCGAGCCGCCTCCCACGATGATGTAATCGGTCATGTCGTCCTCATTCTGGGCACGATCTCTTCAAGCCCGTCCCAAACGGGGCGGGGGATGAGGTCGTCCGGGGTCTGGGCTTGGGGCGGCGCTGCTGCCCTGTCGCGGTCTCTCTGTTGATTTGTGGTCCGGCGTCTTTTGACCGGTTTTTCTGCAATTTCAGATTTATGACAGGAGAAATGGCGGTGTGTCAATCCCTTTACTGGAGCTGTGTATTGACCGGAAAATGCCAGATATTCTATATATGTACTTATATTCCGCCGCCGCCGGCCCTGGCAGGTGTCTGGAGGTCTGGCCAAGATTCGGCGACGAAGTGGGGCATATGTCAGCATGCGATTCGTCGGGAGCGCAATAATTCAGGTCTCTTGCCATTTCAGAAAACAAATAGTATGATTATTTGAAGTTTCAGAAAAAGCTCTAGGAGATTCTGGTGGCCCAAGAAATTTCTGGCGCTCGCATTGTCGTCACTGCAGGTTGCAGCGGGATCGGCCAAGCGATCGCGGCAGCTTATGCCAAGGCAGGCGCCCGAATTGCCGTCTGCGATGTCGATCCGGCCCTGATCGCGGCTTCTCCGCATCTGGCGCTTGCCTGCGACGTCGCGGACGAGACGCAGGTTTCGGCCTTTTCGCCGAGGTCACACAGGCCTTCGGTGGTGTCGATGTGCTGGTGAACAACGCAGGGATCGCCGGGCCGACGCTGCCCGCCGAAGATGTCTCGCTTCAGGACTGGAACCGGACCCTGGCGGTGAACCTGACGGGGCAGTTCCTGTGTGCCCGGGCGGTAATCCCGGGGATGAAGGCGCAGAAGTCCGGGGCGATCATCAACCTTTGCTCGACAGCCGGGCGGATGGGGATGCCGCTCAGGGTGGCCTATTCGGCTCGAAATACGCGGTGCGGGGGCTGACCGACGTGCTGGCCATCGAACTGGGCGAATATGGCATCCGGGTCAATGCGATCCTGCCGGGGATGGTGGCGGGCCCGCGGCTGGACCGCGTGGTGGGCGAACAGGCCAAGGCGCGCGGCATGACGGCGGAAGAGTACCTGCCGCGGATGCTGCACAACATCTCGATGCACAGCACGGTGACGGCCGAGGATGTGGCGGAGATGGCGGTATTCCTGGGCTCGCCCGCGGCACGGTTCGTTTCGGGTCAGGCGATTGGTGTCTGTGCCAATTTTGAAAGCTACCGGGCGCCCCTGGCGGTGGTCAGCGATGTTTGAGCCGGGGATGTTCTCGCTGGCTGGGCGATTGGCGCTGGTCACGGGCGGAGGCTCTGGGATCGGCCTTGCCGCGGCGCGGGTGCTGACCGATGCAGGCGCGCAGGTGATCCTCGCCGCAAGGGATGGTGGTCGGCTGAAGTTGGCGGCACAAGGCTTGGGCGCCGAGGTGCAGATATGCGACCTCGCCGCACCCGGCGGTGCACAAGCGTTGGCAGGGGCTCTGGCCGCCCGCGGGCTGCATCCTGATGTCCTGGTGAATAATGCGGGCGCCATTGACCGCTCTGTTTTTGACGCGGTTGCCCCGGAGGCCTGGGAGCGTATCCTGGCCCTCAACGTAACCGCACCCATGTTCCTGGCGCAGGCCTTGGTCCCTGCCATGCGGGCACGGGGCTGGGGGCGGGTGGTCAACATTGCCTCGGTTCTGGCCTTGCAAGGTAAGCCTCGGTCGCACGCCTATACGGCCAGCAAACACGCCCTCGCCGGGCTGACCCGTTCGATGGCTGCCGAGCTTGGCGGTCAGGGAATTTGCGTCAACGCCCTCTGTCCCGGCTACATCCGCACCGAGATCAACCAAAGCTTGCAAGATGACGACGCCTTTTCGGCCCGGCTTATGGCGCAAGTCCCTCTTGGCCGTTGGGGCGAGACTGATGACCTGGCGGGGCCTCTGCTGCTGTTGGCCTCGGGGGCTTCAGCCTACATGAACGGTCATCTCCTTGTGGTGGACGGCGGCATGACCGCAACGCATTGAGGAAAACCATGATCGATCTGACAGGCTTTGTGGTTCATTCTTGGATGTGCGACCACTTCGGCCACCTGAATGTGCGCCACTATGCGGCCGCCTTCGACGATGCTGCGCTTAGCTTCTGGGCCCGGATGGGCCACCGCCACATGCCGGGGCTTGCGATGCCAGTGACCGCAGAGAGCAAGATGAACGACAACAATCTCCTGTCAGCCGGCCACCC
>CAMFLG010000425.1 GCA_945957495.1 uncultured Pseudorhodobacter sp.
AGCCCCCGCAAGAGGTTTCGCCGCGTCTGTCGCAGGACAGCCCGGCGCAGAAGGGCAAAGAGCATGAACAGAGCCGAGTTTCTGCGCGGAGCCTTCGCGCTGTGCGCAGGCGCTGCTTTGGCGCAGCCGGGACAGGCGCAGGAATCGCAGGCGGATGAGGCCGCCCCCGCAACCAAGCCCGCCGCCAAACCCACCGACAAGCCGCGCGATCCGACCAAGGGCAGCGAAACCAACCTGCCTATCCCGCGCTATGTCACGCTCAAAGGGTCAGAGGGCAACGCCCGGCGCGGCCCGGGCCTGACGCACCGAATCGACTGGGTGTTCACCCGCCCCGGCATGCCGCTGCGCGTCACCGCCGAATACGAACACTGGCGCCGCGTCGAAGACAGCGAAGGCATGGGCGGCTGGGTGCATTATTCCCTGCTGTCGGGCGTGCGCTCGGTCCTGGTCACGCAGGATCTGGCGGAATTCCGCAGCAGCCCCGATCCTGCGGCCGAAGTGGTGTTTCAGGCCGAACTGGGCGTCATTGGCCGCCTTCTGGCCTGCACGCAGGATTGGTGCCGCATCAGCACCGATGGCGAAAAAGGCTGGGTACAGAAGACCGCGCTCTGGGGCGTCGATCCGGACGAGATTTTGCAGTAACGATATGGTCCGCGCCCCTGACCGGGCGGCGCCCAACCCGCGATGGCTTTGCCCCCACCGGTTTAGCCGCTGCCACTCTGCAAGGCAGCACGCACCTGTGGCCACACCCTTTCCATCAAAAAGTCGCATTCCACTGCCAAAAGGTCATATTTGCTAGACGGATTGTTTATCTCAGTGAATTCTGCCGCCGATCACCGTGCTACACTTGCCCAAAACCGGCTTCCGTCCTAGTCTGCCGCCAATTACACAACCGTATAACAACGAGGCCCCCGTTGTCAGCCCGTCGCCCCTACCATCGCGAAAGCGAAGAACGTCGTCGCGACGATCTGATCGCGGCCGCGTTGGAACTGGTGGCCGAAGGCGGTCTGCGCGCAGCCACAGTGCGCGAAATCGCCGCCCGCGCCGGGGTCACGCCGGGGCTGATCCGGCATTACTTCGCCACCAAGGACGATCTGACCCGCGCCGCCTACACCAAACTGATGCAGGGCATGACCAAGGACAGCGCCGCCGCCCTTGAAAACGCCCCCGAAGGCCCGCTGCCCCGCCTTGCCGGGTTTGTTGCCGCCGCCGTCAGCCCGCCCGTGGTTGATCCGGTGTCGGTTGGCCTTTGGGCCGGGTTCCTGCACGACCTGCGCCGTGACGCCACCATGCGCGAGATTCACACCACCAACTACCTCGCCTTCCGCGACCTGCTGCAACGCCTGATCGCCGATCTGCCCCGCGCGGCGGATGAGGCCCAATTGCGGCGCGATGCCATCGCCTGCAACGCCGTGATCGACGGGCTCTGGCTGGAAGGCTCGGTCCTGCCCGATGCCTTCGCCCCCGGTGAACTCGCCGCGATCGCCCTGACCTCGGTTGGCGCCATCCTTGGGGTCGATCTGGCCTCTGCCCTGCCCACGCCCCCCCTTGCCTTGCCTGAACGGAACAGCTGATGAAATACGCCGCAATCACCGAACGCCTCGCCGGACTGGGCGGCGCGAAATGGGAGGTGCACGCCCGCGCCAAATCCCTGCAGGCCAAAGGCGCGCCCGTCATCCAGCTGACCATCGGTGAACCCGATGTTGCAACGCCCCCCGCCCTGATTGCCGAGGCCAAGCGCGCCATGGACGCAGGCCGTCTGGGCTATAGCAACGGGCGCGGCGAACCGGCGCTGCTGGCAGCCCTGGCCAAACGCTATTCCAAACGCACCGGGCGCAGCATCGGCCCCGATCAATTTTGCTGCCTGCCCGGCACGCAAACCTCGCTTTATGCCGTGCTGCTGACCCTGACCGGCCCAGGCGATGAGGTGCTGGTGGGCGATCCCCTTTATGCCACCTACGAAGGCCTCATCGCCGCCTCTGGCGCAGAGGCGGTCAAGGTGCCCCTGCGCCCCGAACACGGCTTTCGCATGCAGGCCGCCGATGTCGCCGCCCGCATCACCCCGCGCACCCGCGTTCTGTTCCTGAACACCCCCCACAACCCCACCGGCGCCGTGCTGACCGCCCATGACATCACCGCCCTGGGCGCGCTGGCCATTCAGCACGACCTCTGGATCGTCAGTGATGAGGTCTATGAGGAACTGGTCTTTGCCGGCGCACATTTCGTCTCGCCCTTCGATGACCCCGCCCTTGCCGACCGTACCGTCGTCACCGCCTCCATCTCGAAATCCCACGCAGCGCCCGGCTTCCGCTCTGGCTGGTGCGCAGGCCCTGCGGAATTCACCGCCCGCCTGCTGCCCGTCGCCGAAACCATGCTGTTCGGCAACCAGCCCTTCATCGCCGACATGACCGCGCTTGGCATCTCTGCCCCGTCCGAGGTCGCGCAAGGCATGGCCACCCGCTTTGCCCGCCGCGCCGCCCTGATCCACGCGAAACTGCACGGCGACAACGGCTTGCGCGTCCACCGCCCCGAGGCGGGCATGTTCACCGTGCTCGATATCAACGCCACCGGCCTGTCGGGCGAGGCTTTCGCCAACCGCCTGCTGGATGAAGAACACGTCGCCGTCATGCCCGGCGAAAGCTTTGGCGCGGCCCTTGCGGGCTGGGTCCGCATCAGCCTGACGCTGGATGACGCGCTGATCGAAGAGGCCTGCAACCGCATCGCCCGCTTTGCCGCCCACTGCATGGAGAAAGCCGCATGAGAACCGTTGGCGAACGCCTTGTCGAAGGTCTGGCTGCGCGCGGCGTCTCGGTGGTGTTCGGCATCCCCGGCGTGCATACGGTTGAACTGTACCGGGGCCTGTCGGGCCGCCCGGTGCGGCATGTGACGGCGCGCCACGAACAGGGCTGTGCCTTCATGGCCGACGGTTATGCGCGCGTATCGGGCAAACCCGGCGTGGCCTTTGTGATCACCGGCCCCGGCCTTCTGAACGCCCTCACCGCCATGGGCCAGTCGGCGGCAGATTCCGTGCCCGTCCTGATCATCTCTGGCGTCAACCGCCGCGCCAGCCTTGGCCTGGGCCTTGGCCTTTTGCACGAACTTCCCGATCAGGCTGCCATGGTGCGCCCCCTCTGCCCCACCCGTCAGATCACCCGCGCCGACGAGGTGGCCGAGGTACTGGATTGGGCTTTTGCCACCATGGCCACGGGCCGCCCCGGCCCGGTGCATATCGAGGTGCCCACCGATGTGATGCCGCTGCCCTGCGACGCCCTGCCAGCCCCGGCACCTACCAAACCCGCCGTCCTGCCTGCACCCGAAGCCCTCACCACCGCCGCGCATAAGCTCAATGCAGCCTCAAATGTCGTCATCCTTGCCGG
>CAMFLG010000426.1 GCA_945957495.1 uncultured Pseudorhodobacter sp.
ATTTCGACGTGCCCTATGCCACGATGCAAATGTCGGTGGCGCTGTATCTGGCGCTGTCGTCGGTGTTGCAGATCATTATAGGCCCGATTTCCGACCGGATCGGACGGCGCAAGGTGGTGCTGGCGGCGCTGGTGCTGTTCCTGATCGCCACGGTCGGCACGCTGATCGCGCCCAATGCCACGGTGTTTCTGATCTGCCGGATGGCGCAGGCGGTGGTGGCGGCGGGCATGGTGCTGTCGCGCGCCGTGGTGCGCGACATGGTGGCGGATGACGAGGCGGCCTCGATGATCGGCTATGTCACCATGGGGATGAGCCTGGTGCCGATGATCGGCCCGGTGATCGGTGGCGTGTTGGACGAAGCCTTTGGCTGGAAAGCCAATTTCGGGCTTTTGCTGGGCTTGGGCGCAATCGTTCTGGTCTTGTGCTGGGCCGATCTGGGCGAAACTGCCACCCTGCGCAAGATCACCTTTGCCGAACAGATGCGCAGCTATCCCGGCCTTTTGAAATCGCGCCGGTTCTGGGGCTATTGCGGCGCTGCGGCCTTCGCCTCGGGCAGTTTTTACGCCTATCTGGGCGGCGCGCCCTATGTGGGCAATGTGGTGTTCGGGCTCAGTTCGGCGCAGGTCGGGCTGCTGTTTGCCGTCACATCGGTGGGCTATGCCTCGGGCAATTTCGTGGCGGGCAAGTTTTCCACCCGGCTGGGCATGAACCGCATGGTGCTGATCGGCACGGTGATCGTCTGTGCGGGCATGGCGGTCTTGACGCTGCTGACGGCGCTTGGCCTGTCTGGCCCGGCGGTGTTCTTTGGCCTGACGCTGACGCTGGGGCTGGGCAACGGCATCTGCCTGCCCTCGGCCAACGCGGGTATCCTTTCGGTGCGGCCAGAGCTGGCGGGCACCGCCTCGGGTCTGGGCGGGGCGGTGATGATCGGCGGCGGTGCGGCGCTGGCGGCGCTGGCCGGGGCGATCCTGCCGCCCGGATCAACCGAAATGCCGCTGGTTCTGCTGATGCTGGCCTCGGCGGTGGCCTCGGTCTTGTGCATTCTGGCGGTGCTGCGCCGCGCCAAGGCGCTGGGTCTGTAAACCGCTTGACGGCGCGGGTTTGCAAAGCCAGTTTAGGCTTTGCAAAGGGGGCGCCATGGCCATTCAAAAGCTTTATGCCGGGGCAAAACTGCGCGAATTGCGCGGGCGTCTGTCACTGACCCAACGCATCTTTGCCGACAAGCTGGGCGTGTCGCTGCCCTATCTGAACCAGATGGAAAACAACCACCGCCCGGTTTCGGCCACGGTGGTGCTGGCGCTGGCGCAGGAATTCGGGCTGGACGTGACCGAGTTGAACGCGGGCGAAGGCGAGCGGCTGGTGTCTGACATGCGCGAGGCTTTGGCCGACCCGGTGTTTTCCAAAACCGCGCCGCCCCTGGCCGATCTGCGGCTTGCGGCATCGAACGCGCCCGCGCTGGCCCGCGCCTTTCTTGATCTGCACCGCGCCTACCGGCAGGGCCATGAACGGCTGGCCTCGCTGGACGAGGCATTGGGCCGCGAGGACGCCGGATTGCGCGCAAGCCCTTGGGAAGAGGTACGCGACTTCTTTCACTATTGCGACAATTACGTCGATGCGGTGGACCGGGCTGCCGAACATTTCATAACCGCCGCAGGCCCCGGAAAAGACCCGCTTATTACCGCTGCAGAGGCGCTAAAAAAGCGGGGCATCGACGTGCAGTTTTCGAACAATGGCCCCTTGCGGCAGTTCGATCCGGGCGCGCGCAGGCTGGATTTGTCGGCCCGCGCCGCGGCCCCGACACAGCGCTTTCAGCTGCTGTATCAGGTCGCCCTGCAAACCCAGAATGAACTCTTGGAGGCAACACTCGATCTCGCCCGTTTCCAGACGCCCGAGGCGCGCGACATCGCCAAGATCGGCATGGCGAACTATTTCGCCGGGGCGGCGCTGATGCCCTATCGCGCCTTTCAGGAGGCGGCGCAAAAGACCCGGCACGATCTGGAACGCTTGTCCGACATGTTCGGCGCCAGCATCGAACAGGTGGCGCACCGGCTGTCTACCCTGCAGCGGCCCGGCGCCAAGGGCATCCCGTTCTTTTTTGTCCGCGTCGATCAGGCGGGCACCATCACCAAACGCCATTCGGCGACCCGGCTGCAATTCGCCCGTTTTGGTGGCGCCTGCCCGCTGTGGAACGTTCACCGCGCCTTTGAAACCCCGGGGCGGTTTCTGCGGCAACTGGCGGAAACCCCGGACGGTGTGCGCTATCTTTGCCTGTCGCGCGATGTGTCGAAACCCGGCGGCGCGTTTCTGGCGCCGGTGCGGCGCTATGCCATCGGGCTGGGATGCGAAGTCACCCATGCCGCCAGTCTGGTCTATTCCGATGGGCTGGACCTGAAGGGCCGGTTTGAACCGATCGGGATTTCCTGCCGCATCTGCGAGCGGCGCGATTGCCACCAACGATCGGTGCCGCCGCTGGAGCGGCGCCTGCGCGTAGACCCCGACAAACGCGGCCTTTTGCCTTACGAAATTGTCGAGTAACCTGGCTTTCACCCCCCCCCGAGACCAGCATTGCAACGGAATTAGCTATGACAAGAACGAAATAACGATGAAATTTTCCGGGACATTGCCTTTGAAGGCATCACGCCAGCAAGCGATTGAGGCTTGTCATGCGCCAGAAAACTTGCACCTTTTGCTTCCGGTTTCTGGCAGAATCCAGCGTGAAAGCGAGACGCATTACATCCTCACTCTGACACCGAACCTTCCCTTCTTTGAGACGAAGTTACCCGGTACGATGGACGTAACCGTGGTTGATCCGGGAACGCGCTATGATCTTGTCAGCCAAGCGCAAGTTTGGGGGATGGGAAGCCTAAGAATGCAGGCAGAGTTGACTTTCACAGATGCTGGCGAAGCCTGCATACTGACCTACTCTTGCCATATCCGGTCAATGGGCGTGCTGGGGAAACTGTTGAAATCGCGCGAAGATCTTATCAGGACACGGGTGCAAGACGGCTTTGTACGCCTGCAAAAGCAGATTGCTGCGGCGGGAAAGGCCTAACCCTTCCCCCGCCGCCGGGTCAAAAGGGCCTACGCCCTAGAGCCTGTCTGGTTTTCATGGAAACATGCGGATCGAAATTCGCGGTCGAGCGAAGCGAGAGGCAGCGATTTTCGATTCCGTGTTAATCAGACAGGCTTTAGCCCTTAACATGCATCCAGACGTGATCTTTCAGCGCCGTGCGTTTCTTGCGCAGATGCTCTTCTTCTTCCTCGGTCAGCAGATCAAGACGGGCTTCGGCGCGATGCACCTTTTCGTTCACCGCGTTGTATTCTTCCACCAGCTTGGCGAAATGCGCGTCATGCTCTTTCAGCGCCGAGATTTTCG
>CAMFLG010000427.1 GCA_945957495.1 uncultured Pseudorhodobacter sp.
GCCAGACCCTGATCAACGTTCACCACCAGATTGCGATGGCTGAGCATCACGCCCTTTGGCAGGCCGGTGGTGCCCGAGGAATAGGGCAGAACGACGATGTGGCGGTCCAGATCAACCGGCACCTGCGCAGGCAGGGGATCGCCCCGCCAATCGTCCAGCATCACCAAGTCGCGGCAGGTCGTGCCCTGCATCCCCTCGCGCGCGATGGCCTCAAAGGCGGGGATGGTGAACAGAACCTCGGCCCCCGAATCCTGCAGTTGATGATTGACCTCATGCGCAGTGTAGGTCGGGTTCAGCGTGGTCAGGGTGCCCCCGGCCCAGGCCACGGCGTGAAACACCACCGCAAATTCCGGGCAGTTCGGCGCCATCAGCGCCACCCGATGCCCCGCGCCATAGCCGCGCGCCGTAAGGCCACCCGCAAGGGATTTGACCTGCTGCATGACTTGCGCGCCCGTCCAGGGTTTCCCGGTTGGCCCGTCGATCAGCACAACGCGGTCCGGTGCCTTGATCAAGGCCGCAAACAGGGCTTCGGTAATGGTCACATCGCGCAGGGCAACACCCGGCAACGGGCTGCGAAACAGGGTCATGGGGCGTCCTCCTTCAGGCAGACTAACAGCCGGGAATTGCTTTGGGGGAAAATTCTTCCCCTTGCCTTGGCGGGAAGGGCAGCGGAAACTCTGCGCCATGAAGGTTTTAAGTTACAACATCCAATACGGTTTCGGCGCCGACGGGCGCTATGATCTGGCGCGCGTGGCCCGCGTCATCGACGGGGCAGATATCGTTGCCCTGCAAGAGGTTGAACGTCATTGGTCGCGCACGGGGTATGATGATCAGCCTGCGCTGCTGCAACAGATGTTGCCGGGCTATTACACGGTTTATGGCCCGGCCTTTGACATGGACGCTTCAACGCGCGAGGGCGGGCGGGTGATCAACCGGCGCCGCCAGTTCGGCACGATGATCCTGTCGCGCTGGCCGATCCGGTGGAGCCGTCTGCACCTGTTGCCGATGCGGCGGATGCTGCAACCGCTGAACACGCAAAACCCCGCGTTGGAGGCGATGATTGACACGCCGCTTGGCCCGCTGCGGGTGTTTTCGATCCATCTGGCGCATGTGGGGGTAGAGGAACGGTTGGAGCAGATTGCCTTCCTTCAGGCCCATCACGCCCGCTCGGGGATTGAGGGCGGACCGTGGAGCGGTACGGACGACGAGCCCGCGCGCAACTGGACCGAGGGGCAGGCGGAACCGGCCTGCCCGCAAACCGCGATCTGGCTGGGCGATTTCAACTGCGAACCGGGCAGCGTTGAGCATGGCCGCATCACCGGCGCCAGCCCCTACCACCCCGGCGCGCGCTATGCCGGTGGCTTCACCGATGCGGTGGCGCATCTGGGGCACCCCCTGCACACGCATGAGAAAATCATCGCGGGCACGCGGCGGTTGCGGCAGTTGGACCATTGCTTTGTGACTGGCGATCTGGTGCCCGCACTGCGCGCCGCGCGGGTGGACAATGCCGAAATCGCGTCGGACCATCATCCCCTGTGGATCGACTTCGCCTAAGGTTTGGCGTCGGGCGCGGCGGCTTCGGCGCGGGCAAAGAACCCGGCCAGCGCGCGCGAGGTGGTGGCGGTGGTCGTAGGGCGCGGCAAGGCGGCAAAGGGCAGAGGGCGCGACAGTTCCATCGCGGCAAGCCCCACCCGCGTTGTCAGCGCGCCGTTTACAAAGCCTTCACCAAAGCGGCGCGACAGCTTTGACAAGATACCGCCTGAGGCGACAGAGCCGACCAGATCATCCGCCAGCGCAATCGCCCCCGCACCCAACAGCGAGGAAAACACCCGACGCAGCAACCGAAGGCTGCCGAAATTGCCGGACCGACCGCCATAAAGCTCGGACAGGCGGCGGATCAGTTTGGTGTTGGAATAAAGCGCGGTTGCCACATCGGCCAAAGCCATCGGCACAAAGGCGGTGACGGTGGCCACCTGCCGTGCCGCGGCCTCTACCTCGGCCAGCGCCGCCTGATCCAGCGCCGTCATCAATTCGGTTTCCGCCAGCCGCAGCAGCGCGTCGGCATCAAACACCTCGGCCCGGCGTTCGTCCAGCCGCGCGCAGGCCCAGGCCATGTCGGCGCGGCCGCGATAGATGTGTAAAAGCTGATCGACCACGCGGCGGGCGGATTTCAGATCGCCTTCCGCCTCGGCGCGCGTGGCGGCAGCCCGCAGGGTGTCCAGCCGCGCCATGCGGGAAAAGGCAGAGATTTCCCGCACTGCCAGCACCAGCACTACCAGCAGCGCCAGCGCGAACAACACGAAGGCAAGCCAGCCCAGAATGGAATTGGCGGCAAAGAGGCCGGTGATGAAATTCCACGCGGCGACCGACAGGACCAGCGTGAACAGGCTGAAAAACACCCACAGCGCAAAGCGTTGAAAGCCGCTTTTCGGGCGCGCGGCAAAGCGTGTGACGGTCTGCACCGCGCGGGCGGCATCCAGATCGGGGATATCCGGCGCGGCAGCGGGGTCGGCAAGATCGCCGTCATGTTCCACCACGATGGGGCGTTTCAGCCGGGCGGTGGGGGTGGATGTGTCGCTCACAACCGGTCTCCGATCAGAAATTCCGCAGCGCGATCAAGGCGGATGTGCGGTGGGCCAAAGCCCGGCTTTACGCTGGTTCGGGCGGGGGCGAATTCCATCAGGCCGTAATCAGCGTCCAGCCACCGCTCTGCCCCTTCGCGCGCGGGCGACAGCAACCGGGCGGGATCGCCGGGCAATTCGCCGGGGTACATCGTGGCCTGCTTGCCGGTGGACAACAGCTTGCCGCGCACCGCGTCATGGCTGATCCCGTCGCGGGTGATGGTTTCCTCGACGGTGCAGCGCAGGGCGGCCATCGACAGTGCTGCCGTCTCTGCCCCGGCGAAATCGGCGCGGCTGATCGCGTCATGCAGCATCGCCTGCACAATGGCCGTCAGCGCCGGGTGCTGGCTGTGGTGCAAATGGTCGGCCTTGGTCGCGGCAAACAGGATCTTTTCCACCCGCTTGCCGCCCAGAATGCCGGTCAGCCAGCCATTCCTGCCGGGGCGAAACGTCGCCAGAACCTCTGCCATAGTGCGGCGCAGATCCTCGACCGCGCGCGGGCCCTGATGGATGGCGCCCAACACATCCACCAGCACGACCTGACGGTCGATCCGGGCGAAATGTTCACGAAAGAACGGTTGTACGACTTTGGATTTATAGGCCTCGAACCGCCGCTCCATCTCGCGCCAAAGGCTGTTGCGCGGGGTGCTGGCGGGTTTCGGGATTGGCGCAAAGGTCAGCACGGGCGAGCCTGCCAGATCGCCGGGCAGCAGAAACCGCCCCGGCGTGCAATCGGACCAGCC
>CAMFLG010000428.1 GCA_945957495.1 uncultured Pseudorhodobacter sp.
ATGACGCCGGGTCGCTGCTGTTCACCACTGCCCCGCTGACCGAAACGGTCGAGATTCTGGGTGCCCCGCGCCTGCGCCTGCGCTTTGCCAGCGACAAGCCGCAGGCGCTGGTCTGCGTGCGGCTGAACGATGTGGCGCCGGACGGGCGATCCACACGGGTCACGCTTGGGCTGCTGAACCTGACGCATCGTGACAGCCACGAATTTGCCACCGCATTGGTGCCGGGCGAGGCCTATACGACCGAGGTGGAGTTGGACGACATCGCGCATCGGTTCGAACCAGGCCACCGGATCGCGGTTTCAATCTCGACCACCTACTGGCCCATAGCCTGGCCCTCGCCTGAACTGGCCACCTTGACAGTGCATCTGGGCGACAGCGCGCTGTCCCTGCCGGTGCGCCCGGAACGGGCCGAGGATGCCGCCCTGCGCGCGTTTGATCCGCCCGAGCGGGCCGAACAATGCCCCGTGGTCTGGCACCCCGCCCCCGAAGGCGCGGCGCGCAAGGTGGTGCGCAACCTGCTCAGCGGGCATACGGTGGTGGATTTCCCGCGCTGGACCTATGCCTGCGAGATGGTGGATATCGCCACCACCGTCAGCTCCTCTGGCTATGCCCGGTATGAGATCACCGAATCCGACCCGCTTTCGGCGGAATTGATCTGCGAATACGATGTGTCGATCCAGCGGCCGGATGCGTTGGTTGGGCATTGGCATCGTGCAAGGCTCAGCTGCGATGCGGCGGATTTCATCATCGAATGTGAGCTGAAGGTGCGCGAAGCTGACGACGTGATCTTTACCCGCAGTTGGCAAGAGAGAATCCCGCGTGACCACGTCTGAGGCTCCGAAATTCCGCCGCTACCGCAGCGAAGAACGTGCGGCGATGCTGGTCGAGGCGGGGCTGGCCTGCCTTGCCGAAGGTGGCATCACCGCCTTTACGGTGGACAATATCTGCCGCAAATCCGGCGCATCGCGCGGGCTGATTGCGCATCACTTCGGCGGCAAGGATCAGCTTTTGGCGGCGGTTTATGCCGCAGCCTATGCGCCCTTGCTGGCCGATCTGGCCGAGGCGACCGAGCTGGAGGCCTTGCTGGACAGGTTGTTGTCGCCCCGGCATTTCACCCGCGACGTTCTGAACATCTGGCTTGCGCTGTGGGGAGAGGCCGCGACAAACCCCGTACTGCAGGCCGAACACCGGGCGCATTACGGCATCTTCCGCCAAAGCCTTGCAGCGGCGATTGCCCGCCGGTCGCCCAATGTGAATGCCGAGGCCAAAGCCATCACCTTGATCGCGCTGATCGACGGGCTTTGGCTGGAACTGTGCATGGCGCCCGACCTGATGTCGGCGGCACAGGCGCGTGCGCTGGTGGATGCGGTGCTGGCGGACCCTTAGGGTCGCGCCCGGTGCTGCGGTGGCAAACACGGGGGTTTCACACCCCCGCGCTCACTGCGTTCGCTGCCCCCGTGGGATATTTTTGAACAGATGAAAAATTTGACTCAAATTGCAGCGATTTCAGCCCGCTGACCGGTTGCGCGGCCACGCGGCGAAGGCGCGATCGAAAAGGTCGGCGCTGCGGCCAAGGTAGGTGGCGACATTCGTGCGCCGGAACACGCCATGGCCTTCGTTTTCAAACAGCAACTCTTCATGCGGGATGCCTGCGGCTTTCAATTCGCG
The DNA here is from genome assembly GCA_945957495.1 of uncultured Pseudorhodobacter sp. Lineage (GTDB taxonomy): Bacteria > Pseudomonadota > Alphaproteobacteria > Rhodobacterales > Rhodobacteraceae > Cypionkella. The sequence goes on from CAMFLG010000428.1 coordinate 1,669, forward strand.
CAGGGCGACGTGGGTGTTTTCCGGGCCGACGTTGCTGTCGGCAAGGCCATGCACCACCATCAGGTGGCCCTTGATATGGTCGATGAAATGGCCCGGGCTGGCGTTGGCGTATTTCTCGGGGAACTGTTCCGGCGTGCCGCCCATCATTTCCTCGGAATAGGCGCGGCCATGCGGCATTTCGGTGGCGTGATAGTCGATGTCCAGCCGGTACATGCCGCACATCGGGATGGCAGCGTTGATCAGATCGGCATGGCGGGTGATGCCGAACCAGCTGGAAAAACCACCATAGGAGTTGCCCGCAATGCCGATCTTGCCCTTTTCCGCAATGCCTTGCGCAATCGCGGCCTCGATCCCCGCGCGGATATCGGCCTGTTCGCGCCCGCCCCAGCCGTCGTCCTTGACCGCCTCGCGGTGCGCAAAGCCAAAGCCGGTCGATCCGCGATAGTTCGGGTCCAGCACGGTGTAGCCCAGTTGCACCCAGAAGCCGATCTTGGGGTTGACCCAATCTTCGGAATGCCAGGTCGGGCCGCCGTGGATATAGGCGATAAAGCCCTTCGGCGGGCCTTCGGGGCGGTAAAGCCAGCCCTGACAGGGCAAGCCATCCACCGAGGTCCAGCGGAAATCCTGCGGGCGTTGGTGGCTGCGGATCGACGGCGCGTGCCGGATCAGCCGCAGGCAACTGCCATCGGGCATCACCCGCACCAGATCATGCGGCGCGTCAGCGTCATAGGCCTCGGCGATCCAGCCGCCATCGGGCAGGCTGGCATGCAGCAGCAGGCTGCGGCGGCCAGAGGTATTGGGCAGCGGGTGGCGCCCATCCGCGTTAAAGATTTCGGCGCGGCTGTGCGATTCGTCGTGATGAATGCAGGCAAAGGCCCCGCCCTGCCCCGCCAGCACCTCGAACGGAAATACCGCAGGCTCTGACGCCAGCCAGTCGATCTTGTGCTGCGACAGGGTCAGCACGCCCAGCACGTCGATCTGGTTGTGATCACTGACAAAGGCGATGCGGTCGTCATCAATCCAGTCGCCGCGGGTGTTGTTCTTTTCGCCCAGACACAGCACTTCGCGCAGATCGCTGCCATCCGCGTTCATCACCCAAAGTTGCGTCGATCCCGGTGCGCGTTCGTTGACGTTCAGCAGGATGCGGCTGTGATCGGGGGAAAAGCTGGGCGCGCGGTCAAACATCTGCTGGGTGCGGGCCAGACAGATACGCTGCCCGCTGGCCAGGTCTTGCTGCCAGACCGCAGCCCCCGCAATCACGGCACCCGCGTCATAATCATAGTCGGCGCAAAACACGATGGCGCGGCCATCCTTGGTAAAGCGGCCGCCAAAGACATAATGGCTGTCCTGCTGCGGCGTCAGCATGGTCAGGCTGTTGGTGGCGCGGTCCAGCAGCATCAGGTGATCATGCTCGCACGAATATTTCGACTGCGCCAGGATCAGCCGCATGCCATCCGGCGAGACATCGCGGATGAGGTGGTGATCCTGACCAAAGGTCAGCTGCTCCGGCGCGGCCGATCCATCGGTGGCCACGGCATAGACATCGTCAATCTCATTCAACCCGGGGGCGCAGTAGAACGCCCATTTGCCATCGGCGCTGGCGTGGACATTGCTGATTTGCGGCAGGGCGGCCCATGCGGCAGCCAAAGCGGTTACGTCTTGCATTCAGGCCTCGATGAAATGGCAGGCG
>CAMFLG010000429.1 GCA_945957495.1 uncultured Pseudorhodobacter sp.
GTCGTTGGCATCGTTGACACCAACAACTCGCCCAAAGGCGTTGACTATGTGATCCCGGGCAACGACGACGCCGCCCGCGCGATCCAGCTGTATTGCGAACTGGTTGCCAAAGCGGCACTGGATGGCATGACCGCCCAGATGGGCGCTGCCGGCATCGACCTTGGCGCGCTGGAAACGGCTCCCGAAGAAGAAGCCATCGCTGACGCCTGATCTGGCCGTCACAGATCGGATACACGGCGGGGATATGGGATCAAGCCAGCTTCCCGCCGCACTCATTTCCAGAATTTCAGGAGACTGAACATGACCGTCACCGCACAAATGGTGAAAGAACTGCGCGAAAGCACCGGCGCAGGCATGATGGACGCCAAGAAAGCTCTCGTCGAAAACAATGGTGACATGGATGCCGCCATCGACTGGCTGCGCACCAAGGGTCTGGCGAAAGCCGCCAAGAAAGCCGATCGCGTCGCCGCCGAAGGTCTGGTGGGCGTGGCCGTGTCGAATGGCCGTGGCGTTGCTGTCGAGATCAACTCGGAAACCGACTTCGTTGCCAAGAACGCCGATTTCCAAAGCCTCGTGCGCGAAGTGGCCAAGGTTGCGCTGCAAACCGGCGATTCCGTTGAAGTGGTGAAAGCCGCCGATCTGAACGGCAAGACCGTTGACGAAGTTGTGCAGGAAACCATCGCCCGCATCGGCGAAAACATGACCTTCCGCCGCATGCACGTTCTGGAAGGCAGCACCGTTGTGTCCTACGTTCACAACGCCGCCGCTGACGGCATGGGCAAGATCGGCGTGCTGGTTGCGCTGAACGGCCCGGCCGCTGCAGCCGAAACCATCGGCAAGCAGTTCGCCATGCACATCGCCGCTACCTCGCCGCTGTCGCTCAGCGAAGCTACGCTCGACCCGGTTCTGGTGGAACGTGAACTGGCCGTGCAAACCGCCAAGGCTTTGGAAGAAAACGCAGCTTCTGCCAAGCCCAAGCCCGATGCCGTGATCCACAACAACATCATCCCGGGCCGCATGAAGCGTTTCCTGTCGGAAAACACCCTGCTGGGTCAGGCCTTTGTGATCAACCCCGATCTGACGGTGGAACAAGCCGCCAAAGAAGCAGGCGTTGAAATCACCGGTTACGCCCGCGTCGCCGTTGGCGAAGGCGTCGAGAAGAAAGAAGAAGATTTCGCTGCCGAAGTGGCGAAAATGGTTCAGGGCTAATCCAGTCCTCAAACCGCAGGGCAGGGGCGTCGGGTCAACCCGGCGCCCTTTGCTTTTCGTGCCATGCGGCAACCTGCCCGAACTGGCCTGCACTTTGCCCGAACAGCGTTGTCCCCGCCCGGATTTGACCCTACGCCTTTGCGGGCGATGAGTCGGGCAAAGGGCGGCGGAACATGACGATGCAGGCGGACGTGGTGATCATTGGTGGCGCGGTGATGGGGGCGTCTTGCGCCTATTGGCTGACCCGGATGCAGCCCGGTCTGGACCTGCTTGTCGTCGAACGCGATCCCAGCTTTGCCCAGGCCTCCACCGCGCTGTCCGTGGCCTCAATCCGGTCGCAGTTTTCCACCGCCGTCAACGTCGCCATCTCGCGCTTTGGCATCGGTTTCATCCGCGATTTTCAAGAAAGCCTTGGGGTGGATGTCGGCATCGGCTCGCTCGGCCTCAAGGAAAACGGCTATCTCTTTCTGGCCCACAGTGCGGAAGGTGCCGCGCTGCTTACCGATCTGGCCGAAATGCAGCGCGGACTGGGGGCGGCAACCGAGGTTTGGACGCCCGATCAGGTCAAGGCGCGTTTCCCATGGCTGGAGGTCGGCGATCTGACCGCAGGCAGCTTTGGCACCCGCGATGAAGGCTGGTTCGACAATATGGGTCTGCTCGCCGGTTTCCGCGCCGCAGCCAAAGCGCAAGGCGCGCGCTTTGTCACGGATGAGGTCGTTGGCCTTACCGTGCAATCGGGCCGCGTCACCGGCGTGACGCTGGGGAAGGGCGGCCCTGTCGCCTGCAACACCGCCGTCAACGCCGCAGGCACCCGCGCCTCGGTCGTCGCGCGCATGGCAGGGCTGGATCTGCCGGTAGAGCCCCGCAAACGCACCGTCTTTGTCATCGACGCCCCGAACGCCCGTCACCCGGACGCGCCCTTGTTGGTGGATACCGGTTTCTATCTGCGCCCCGAACAGAACCACTGGATCACCGCCACTGTGCCGCAAGAGGACGGGCCCTGTGATGCCAATGACTTCGATCCTGATCTTCACCTATTTGAGGAGGTGATCTGGGAACAGCTTTATAACCGCGCGCCGGGCTTTGATGCGGTCAAGGTGGTGCGCCACTGGGTCGGCCATTACGCCTATAACACCTTGGATCAAAACGCGATTCTGGGGCCGCACCCGGATCTGCCGAACCTGTTCTTCATGAACGGTTTCTCTGGCCATGGGCTGCAGCAATCGCCCGCCATCGGGCGCGGTCTGGCAGAGCATATTCTCCACGGCGGCTGGCAAAGCCTTGATCTGTCCGATCTTTCCATCGACCGCGTTTTGCGGGGCGAGCCTTTCCTGGAAAAGGCCGTGGTCTGATCAAGCCTTGGGCAGCGCGGCCTTGGCCGCGTTGCGAATGGCCATGATGTTCGCGCCATAAGCCGTTGGATTCGCAACAGAACCGCCTTTGAACACCGCGGATCCTGCAACCAGAACATCGGCGCCAGCCGCCACAACCAGAGGTGCGGTTTCCACAGTGACGCCGCCGTCAATCTCGATATGCACCGGGCGATCACCGATCATCGCGCGCAGACGGCGCACCTTGTCCACTTGCGAATGAATGAATTTCTGCCCGCCAAAGCCTGGATTCACCGTCATCACGCAGATCAGATCGACCATATCCAGCAGATCACCCACAGCATCAATCCCGGTGCCCGGATTGATCGCCAGACCAGCCTTTTTCCCTGTCGCGCGAATGGCTTGCAAGGTGCGGTGAATATGCGGCCCAGCCTCAAGATGCGCCGAAATCACATCGGCACCCGCGGCGGCAAACGCCTCGATATAGGGGTCAACCGGCGCGATCATCAGATGCACATCCATGACGCCCTTGATATGCGGGCGGATGGCGGCACAGGTGGACGGGCCAAAGGTAATGTTCGGCACGAAATGGCCGTCCATCACATCGACATGCACCCAATCCGCGCCTTGTGCTTCAATCGCGCGACATTCGGCGCCAAAGTTGGCGAAGTCAGCCGACAGGATCGACGGCGCAATCTTGATCGCACGAGAAAAGGTCATGGCATGCTCCAATCCGCTTTGGCGTTGTGAAACACCTGATACGGTGGATTTGCGCACGGGTCCAGCCACTCGTAGTACTCCGCATATTACAT
>CAMFLG010000430.1 GCA_945957495.1 uncultured Pseudorhodobacter sp.
GTCGTCGGCAGCGTCAGATGTGTATAAGAGACAGATCCCGAAGGGCTTGATTTCTATGACCGTCTTGTCGATGGCATGCTGGAACGCGGCTTGAAACCCTTCCAGACGCTCTATCACTGGGAAATGCCCTCGGCCCTGGCCGATCTGGGGGGGTGGACCAACCGCGACGTGGCGCATTGGTTTGCCGATTTCGCCGAATGCATCACCGCGCGTCTGGGCGATCGGGTTGCGGCGATCGCCACCATAAATGAGCCGTGGTGCGTGGCGTGGCTGTCGCATTTCATGGGCATCCATGCGCCCGGCCACCGCGATATCCGCGCCGCCGCCCGCGCCATGCACCACGTCCTTCTGGCGCATGGCCGGGCGGTAGAGCGTTTGCGCGGCATGGGGCAGAAAAACCTCGGGATCGTGTTGAACTTCGACTATGCGCAACCCGCATCCGATGCCCCACAAGATATCGCTGCCGCAAACACTTGGGATGCAATCTTCAACCGCTGGTACATCGAAGGCATCACCAAACAAACCTACCCGGCAGAGGTGCTGTCAGGTCTTGGCGCCCATATGCCGCACAACTGGCAAGACGATATGAAGATCATCGGGCAACCGCTTGATTGGCTTGGGGTAAATTACTACACCCGCCACACCGTTGCAGCCAATCCGGGCGCCGCATGGCCCGCCACCCGCGATATGCCCCCCAGCCTGCCTACAACCCAGATGGGCTGGGAAATCTATCCGCAGGGTCTTGAAAACTTCCTCACCCGCATGGCGCGCGATTATGTCGGCCAAACCCCGATCTACGTCACTGAAAACGGTATGGCCAATGCGGATCAGGTTGAAGATGGCCGTGTAACTGACCAGATTCGTGAAGATTATCTCTTTGCCCACCTCGCCGCCACCCGCCGTGCCATTGATGCGGGGGCCAATGTGAAGGGCTTCTTTTACTGGTCGCTCCTGGACAATTACGAATGGGCCGAAGGCTATGAAAAGCGTTTCGGTCTGGTGCATGTCGATTTCGAAACCTTGCAGCGCACACCGAAATCCTCTTATCACGCCCTCGCCCGCGCGCTGGCGCGCAATGACTAAAAATAACGCGCTGGCGCGCAATGACTGAAACTCCGCGCGCCTTGGCGCGCAATGACTGAAACAACAAATTGAGGCCACCAATGACCACTTCCCTCGCCCTCGTGGCCGATCTTGGCGGCACCAACACCCGCGTTGCCCTTGCCGATGGCAAGGTCGTGCGCGCAGACAGCATCCGCAAGTTTTCCAATGCCGACTTCCCCAGCCTAGAGCCGGTTCTGGTGCGCTATCTGGCCGAGGCCGGTCTGGCCCGCGTCGATGGCGTCTGCGTCGCCGCCGCTGGCCCGGTGCGCGATGGCGTGGCGGTGATGACCAATCTTTCCTGGACCATCGACGCCCCGCAACTGGTACGGGCGACGGGCGCCAGCCAGACCGCGATCCTGAACGATCTGCAGGCGCAGGGCCACGCGCTGGGCCATATCGCGCCCGAATACCTGCGCTGCCTGATCGACGGCCCGCAACAACCCGGTGGTGCGATGCTGGTGGTCGGCGTCGGCACCGGCATGAACGCAGCCCCTGTCCACAACACGCCCTGGGGCCGGGTCGTGGCGGCTTCGGAATGCGGCCACATCACCATGCCGATCCGCACCGAACAGGACTTCCGCCTTGCCCGCTTTGTCGAAAGCTGGGGCGCGCATGCGCATGGCTTTGCCGGGGTCGAGGATATTCTGGCCGGGCGCGGTCTGGAACATGTCTACGCCTTCATCGCGCATGAGGCTAGCCAGCCCCCCGAAAAGAAAGCCGCCGACATCATGGCGGCGCTGGCCGCGGGCGATCCGATTGCCCGCGATACGGCCCGGCTTTATGTGCATATCCTTGGCGCCGAACTTGGCAACCTCGCGCTGATCCACCTGCCCTTCGGCGGGCTTTATCTGATCGGCGGCGTCGCCCGCGCCATGACGCCTTACATGCAGGAATTCGGCCTGACCGAATCCTTCCGCGACAAGGGCCGCTTTGGCGAGTTCATGCACAACTTCGCGCTGCACGTCGTCGAGGATGACTTCGCCGCCCTCACCGGCTGCGCCGCCTATCTCGCCAACGGCGGGCGCGGTTAAGCCTGCCCTGCTTTCATACTGGCTTAAATACTCAGGGTTAGCCATTGGTATCGCCATTGGTCCGAGAGGCCAATGGCTTGGGGGCAGAGCCCCAGTTACTTCGGCAAGTACTGCAAGATGAACCCCAGCGCCGCCTGCAACCCGTCGGGCGCGATGCCATGGCCCGAACCTTTCATCACATGCGCATAGGTCGGAAAATCGTTCTGCACCAGCGCATTGCCCGCCGCCTGCATCTCACCGAAGGGCACCACCTCGTCGCGGTCGCCATGGATCAGCAGCACCGGCATCCGCACCTTCATCTCCATCGCCAGGGTGCCCGGCCGCATCAGCTTGCCCGAAATTGCCACCACGCAGGCCACCGGCACATCGCGGCGCGGCGCCACATGCAGGCTCATCATCGCGCCCTGGCTGAACCCCACCAGAACCAAGGCCTCTGGCCCCAACCCTTCCTCCGCCAGCCGCGCATCCAGAAAGGCGTTCAGATCATCCGCCGCCTTGTTCATCGCCACCGCCGCCTCAACCTCGGTCGAGCCATCAAACCGCGGGATCGAAAACCACTGCCGCCCGAACGGATTGCCCGCGCAAGGATCGGGCGCATCGGGGGCATAAAACACCGTGTCGGGCAGATGCGGCCCCAAAGGATCGGCCAGCCCCAAAAGGTCCGCCCCATCCGCACCGTAGCCATGCACAAACACCACCATGGACCGCGCCTTGCCCGACAAGGCCGCCCGCCGCCCGAACTTCAATTCCCGTGTCATCTGATGCCTTCCCGCGCTTTTGCCACCCGGTAGTAGGCCCATAACAGCCGCGCCGCAACCGCCCGCCACGGGCTCCACGCCGCGGCCATGGCGCGCAAGGCCTTCTCGTTCGGGCGGGCCTCCAGCCCGAACAAGATCTTCGCCGCCTCTTGCAGGGCCAGATCCCCGGGTGCAAACACATCCGCCCGCCCCAGCGCGAACATCGCATAAATCTCTGCCGTCCAAGACCCGATCCCCGGCACCGCTACCAATTCGGCAATCACCACCTGATCCGGTTTGCCGCGCAGCGCCGCAAAATCAATCCCCGCCGCGGCCAGCGCCCTGGCATAACGCGCCTTCTGCCGGCTCAGCCCCACCGCCCGCAAATCGTCATCCGTTGCAGCCAGTATCCCCGCCTGACCGATCACCCCCGCAGCCTCCATCCGCGCCCAGATCGCATTGGCAGAGGC
>CAMFLG010000431.1 GCA_945957495.1 uncultured Pseudorhodobacter sp.
GCATAAGCCTCGGCATCTGCAAGCACGCGCCTTGCCTTCGCCTCTTGCTCTGCCGCGTAAAGTTCGGCGTCCGCATTCAGTTCGACCGCCCGTTTCTTCCCCTCAGCCTCTGTCACCTGGGCGCGCCGGGCGCGTTCGGCGTTCAGTTGCTGCATCATCGCGTGCCGGGTTGCCTCATCCAGTGACACATCCAGAATCTCTGCCCGTGTCACCTCGATGCCCCAGTCTTCGACCATGGCGCGTACATGTTCGCGGATATTGGCGGTCAATTCATTGCGGTTGGATTGCACCTGGTCCAACTCCATCTTGCCGATTTCCGACCGCACGATCCCGGCCACGGTGGTGGCGATGGCGCTATCAACATCCTTGATCCGATAGACCGTCTTTTCCGGGGCGACGACCCGGTAAAAGACCGAGGTTTCCACCTTGACCAACACGTTATCGGTCGTAATGGCATCCTGATGCGCGGTGGGCAACTGCCGTTCCAGAATCGAAACCTTGTGGGCAAGCCGGTCGATCCACGGCACAACAAAGTTTACCCCCGGCCCCAGCACGGCGGCAAAGCGGCCAAAGCGTTCGATGACAAATTTCTGGCTTTGCGGCACGATCCGCACAGCCTTGAAAACCGTGACGATGATAAAGAGCGCGAAAGCCAGATAGACCGCGCCGCTACCGGCAAATTCCTCTAAAGGCATCGGAAACTCCTTTCGAAAATGGGCGTGTGGGCAAACCCTGCCGATCCTAACCTGCCTGCAATCCGCGAATTTCGCAAGCTTCGCGCAAACCGGCCTTGCTCACATGGCGCGGCGCGCGGGCTCCTGCTGGAATAGCTTTGGATTTGACGGGGCTTTTCGCTCGCGTTAGCACATGGGGGCGCGACTGATGCCAACATTGCGACTTTGCAGGCTTTCCTGGGTAGCGATGCTGCCAACTGGCAAGCCACCTTTTCCCTGCCGAAGGATAATACACATGAACAACCCCGCATCCATTGGCCTGATCGGTCTTGGCACCATGGGCACCATGCTGGCCCTCAACATCGCCGAAAAAGGGTTTCATATCGCCGTATGGAACCGGACGACGACGGTGACGCATGAATTCAAGGCCGAGGCAGGTGAGTTGGCATCGATGATCACGCCGACCGACACGCTGGCCGATCTGGTCGCGGCAATCAAACCGCCGCGGTCGATCATCCTGATGGTGCCAGCGGGCCCGGCGGTGGATGACATGATCGCGGCGCTGCGCCCCTTGCTCGCGCCCGACGACCTTATCATTGACGCAGGCAACGCCCTGTTTCACGACACCAACCGCCGCTCTGCCGAGGCAGAGGCGCATGGGCCGCATTTCATGGGAATCGGCGTCTCTGGCGGCGAAGAAGGCGCGCGGCACGGCCCGGCGATCATGGGCGGTGGGCTGCGCAGCGATTGGGACCGCGTCGCCCCGGTGCTGGATGCGATTGCCGCAAAATACAAGGGCACGCCCTGCGCCAACTACATGGGGCCCGCTGGCGCCGGGCATTTTGTCAAGGCGGTACACAACGGTATCGAATACGCCGATATGCAGATGATCGCCGAGGTCTATGGTGTGATGCGGGATGGGATGAACATGCCCCCCGCCGAGATCGCCGCGACCTTCCGCGCATGGAACACCGGGCCACTGCAATCCTACCTGATCGAGATTTCCGCAGAGGTGGCCGCCGCAACGGATACCCACTCGGGCAAGCCTATGCTGGATATGATCCTTGACCGGGCAGGCCAGAAGGGCACCGGGCGCTGGACGGTGATCGAGGCGCAACATCTGGCAGCGCCGATCCCGGCAATCGAAGCCGCCGTGATGGCGCGCAACCTGTCTTCGCGTCTGGATGAACGGATTGCAGGCGAGGCGGTTTTTGGGGCAGCCCCGCATCCGCTGAATGGCGCGCTTGGTCTGATGCGGCTTGAACAGGCGATGATCGCGGGAAAGATCCTGTGCTACGCGCAAGGCTTTGCGCTGATTTCCGCCGCGTCAACGGCATTCAACTGGCCGATGCCCCTGCCCGAAATTGCCCGGGTCTGGCGGGAAGGCTGCATCATCCGGTCGTCGATGCTGAACGATATGGCGACGGCGCTTGCCGAAGACCCCAATCGCAACCTGATGCTGGCCCCATTCTTTGCCGACCACCTGAAATCCACGCACACAGCCTTGCGCCAGACCGTCGCCGCAGGCGCCCTACATGGCTTGCCCGTGCCTGCCCTTGCCTCGGGTCTGTCGTGGTTCGACATGATGCGCACCGGTCGTTCAACCGCCAACATGATTCAAGCCCAACGCGATTTCTTCGGCGCACATGGGTTCGAACGGGTTGATGGCCTGCCTGACAAACACGGGCCTTGGGTTGGCCATGGCGTTTGAAGTGCTTTGCCTTTCCAAAGCAAAGCGTTAGGTTTGGCTGTGGAAATGGCAGGGTGATTTGAATGCAGCTATCCAGAAGGGCGTTTTGCCTTGGCGCGACGGCACTGTCGCTATCGGCCTGCGTCAGCGGCGGTACGGGCGGTTCAAGCTATACCGCGCCGCAGTTCGATATTGTCCCTGATCCCGGGTTTGACGCATGGGTGGCCTCGTTCCGCCCGCGCGCGATGGGGCATGGCATTTCGGCAGGCACCTTCGATGCCGCATATCGCGGTGCGGGCTTCATCCCCTTGGTCATCGACCGTGACCGGAACCAAACCGAATTCACCCGCACCACCGAAGATTATCTGGCCATCACCGCATCGGATGAGCGGGTCGCGCTGGGCCGCAAGGACTTCGCGACCTATCGCAGCGTGCTGAACAGCATCCAGTCCCAGTATGGCGTCGATGCCCAGATCGTGGCGGCAATTTGGGGCGTTGAGAGTTTCTTCGGCACCCGGCGGGGCGACATTCCGGTGATTTCCTCCCTGACCACGCTGGCCTACGACGGGCGGCGTGCGGCGTTCTTTGAACAGCAGTTGGTTGCAGCGCTCAAGATCCTGCAGGCAGGGGACGTAACGCCGAACCGGATGGTCGGCAGTTGGGCCGGGGCCATGGGGCATACGCAGTTCATCCCGACCTCTTATCTTGCCTATGCGGTCGATTTCACTGGCGACGGCAAGCGGGACATCTGGGGCGACGATCCGACAGATGCGCTCGCCTCCACGGCCAACTATCTGCACAAGGCCGGCTGGACCCTGGGTCAGCCCTGGGGTGTCGAGGTGATCTTGCCAGCCGGGTTCAACACCGCATTGGCCGGGCGCGGCAAGGGCCGCAGCCCCAGCGACTGGGCTGCGATGGGTGTAAGGGCGGCCACGGGTGGCACGGTGCCCAACCATGGCAGCGCCTCTATCCTGCTG
>CAMFLG010000432.1 GCA_945957495.1 uncultured Pseudorhodobacter sp.
CCCCCCCTCGACTAGTCGTCGGCAGCGTCAGATGTGTATAAGAGACAGGTCTTATGCGTTGCTGATGCAGGCCCATATGGCGGCCTATGGCAGCAAGGCCGAAGATTTTGCGCTGATCGCCGCCGCTGAACGTGCGAATGCGCAACTGAATCCGATGGCGATTCACTACGGCAAACCCGCCTCGGTGGCGGATATCCTTGCCTCGCCGATGATCACCACGCCGCTGCATCTGCTGGAGATTGTGATGCCGGTGGCGGGCGGGGAGGCGGTGATTGTCACCTCGGCCAAACGGGCGGCACGGGGCGCGCAAAAGCCGGTGCGGCTGACCGGCGCGGGTGAGAAAGTCACCCATCGCGCGGTCAGTCAGGCGCCCAGCCTGACCTCTGGCCCATTGAAGCCCGCGATGGAGCGGGCCTTTGCGCAATCGGGTCGGCGCGCGCAAGACATGCAACTTTTGTCGCTTTATGATTGCTACACCATCATGGTGGCTGCCACGATCGAGGATGCGGGTCTGGCAAAACCCGGCGAATTCGGCGCCTTTTTGCGCGATGCAGGGCTAGGGCATGACGGGGCCCATGCGTTGAACACGCATGGCGGGCAGTTGGGCTTTGGCCAGCCGGATCTGGCGGGCGGCATGACCCATGTGGTTGAGGCCGTGCGCCAGTTGCGCGGCGATGCGCCGGGGCGGCAAATCCCGAATTGTCGGCACGCCTTGGTGACGGGCAACGGCGCCACGATGAGCGAAGCGGTGGCACTGGTTCTGGAGGCCGAAGCATGATTGACCTTTCCACGCTGAAAGTGCCCGGCCCGACCGTGATCGCCCTGACCAAGCCGTTCTGGGACGCTGCCGCCGAAGGTCGGCTGCTGCTGCAACGCTGCACCGATTGCGCGCAGGCGGTGCATTACCCAAGGGCGATCTGCCCGCATTGCTGGAGCGAACATCTGATCTGGGAAGAGGTCAGCGGCAAAGCCGTGTTGAAAAGCTTTTCGGTGGTGTTGAAACCGGGCCATCCCGGTTGGGCCCCTGCCGCCCCCTATGTCGTGGGGCTTGTGACCCTGGCGGAAGGGCCAACGATGTTGAGCCATATTCTGGGTGCCATACCGCCCAAAGTGGGGGATGCGCTGATCCTGGCACCCACCAATATTGGTGGCCGGGTTCTGCCTGCCTTTCGGGTGTTGTGATGCAAGGCAACCGTTGGGTCTTTCTGACACTCGCCTGTGCGGCGGTTGTGTTGGCATTGACCACATGGTTTTCGGCCACCGCGATCATGCCGGAACTGATCACCCGCTGGGATCTGTCCGGCTCTGCAGCCGCCTGGCTGACCAATGGCGTTCAGGCAGGTTTTGTGGCTGGCGCATTGCTGTCCTCGGCCTTGGGGCTGCCCGACCGGGTGCTGCCACAAAGGCTTATGGCTGTCTCTGCCGCGATGGCGTCCGGCGCGACATTCGCCTTGCTGGCAGAGCCGGGTGTGGCGGGCGCGATTGCGTTGCGTTTCCTGACCGGCTTTGCCTTGGCAGGGGTCTATCCGCCTGCGATCAAGCTGATGGCGACATGGTTTCAAAAGGGCAGGGGGCTGGCGCTGGGGTTTCTGATCGGCGCCCTGACGCTGGGATCGGCACTGCCGCATCTGGTGCGGGGTTTGGGCGGCGGGCTGGACTGGCGCTATGTGCTGGCGGCGGCGGGTGCCTTCAGTCTGGCATCGGCGGGCCTGTCGGCACTGGTTCTGCGCGAAGGGCCTTTTCCCTTTGCTAAGGCCGCAAGAATCGACCCGGCGCAGATCGGGTCGATCCTGCGCAATCGACCCGTGATGGCCGCCAACCTGGGCTATTTCGGCCATATGTGGGAGCTTTATGCGATGTGGGGCTGGTTTCTGGCCTACACGCGCGCCGCGACCGGGGCGGGCCTGCCCTTCACCAACCCTTCGCTGCTGACCTTTGCCGTGATTGCAATGGGGGTGCCCGGCTGTATTCTGGGCGGGCTGATGTCGGACAGGATCGGGCGGGCGCGGACAACCGCGCTGGCCATGGCAACCTCGGGGTGCTGTGCGCTGCTGATGGGGGCGTTCTTCACCGGCCCGCCACTGCTGTTCTTTGGTGTTGCGCTGATTTGGGGGCTGAGCGTCATCGCGGATTCGGCGCAATTCTCTGCCGCCGTGACAGAGCTTTCGCCGCCCGAGGTGGTCGGATCGGCGCTTGCCTTTCAGATGGGCGTCGGGTTCGCCCTGACGATTGTGACGATCTGGGCGATGCCGCTGATCGCGGGGGCAATCGGATGGCGCTGGTCCTTTGCCGTTCTTGCGCTGGGCCCGTTCCTTGGCGCATGGGCCATGCTTGTGTTGCGGCGCATGCCAGAGGCCGCGCGCATGGCGCACGGTGCGCGATAGCGTTGCCGCAGCCTTCCACCATAAGTGCTGCGTTTCGTCTTAGCCTTGGCCCGGCGGTCGGCTTGGGTCTGGGCCGCTTTGCCTATTCGCTGATCGCCCCTGCGATGCAGGCGGATCTGGGGTGGAGCTTTTCGCTGATCGGTTGGCTGAATGCCGCCAACGCGCTGGGTTATCTTTCCGGCGCGATCCTTGCGCCCCGGCTGGTGCGCAAGTTTGGCGCGGCCCGGACGTTTCGGGCGGGGCTGTGCCTTGTGCCGGTTGCGCTTGGGTTGACGGCCACGACGGAGGCTGCCGCTTTGCTTGCCGTGTTGCGGTTTTTGGCAGGGGTGGCGGCAGGGGCGATCTTTGTCAGCGGCGGGACATTGGCCGTGAACTTGTCCGCCCGCGCGCCCAATGCCGGTGGGCTGGCCTTGTCGATCTTTTACGCGGGTGCGGGTCTTGGGATGACGGTGTCTGCGCTGACACTGCCTGCGCTTTTTCACCTGCGCGGTGCGACAGTCTGGCCGTGGGCCTGGGTGATCCTTGCCGCGATGGCGGCAGCGGGCGCGGCCACTGCCGCCAGAATCGGGGCAGATGCTGTCGGCGCTGGCACGGCGCCCCGCCAAAGATCAGCGCCCCTGATCACGCTTTGGCCCATTCTGTTCGGCTACACCTTGTTTGGCTTGGGCTCGATTGGCTATCTGACCTTTATCTTCGGCTGGCTTGCAGACCAAAATGCAGGGCCACTTCTGCCGGCGATTTTCTGGGGAACGCTGGGGCTGGCTGCGCTTGCCGCGCCTTTGCTCTGGCGGCGGCCTTTGGATCGGTTGCGGCACGGCCATTGCTTTGGCCTGCTGGTCGGCCTTAACGCGCTGGGTGCGGCGCTTCCCTTCGCCTTGGGCGGGCTGCCGGGCATCCTGAGTT
>CAMFLG010000433.1 GCA_945957495.1 uncultured Pseudorhodobacter sp.
CCTGATGCACCGCGCCAAGGAATTCGGCCTGAAGGTGGAGGGCGCAAGCTTTGACTTGCCCGCCGTAGTCGCCCGCTCTCGGGGCGTGGCGAAGCAACTGTCGGGTGGCATCGGCCACCTGATGAAGAAGAACAAGGTCACGGTGTTCATGGGCGAGGCGACGCTGCCGAAGGTGGGCGTGGTTTCGGTGAAAACCGACAAAGGGGTCGAGGAACTGGCCGCCAAGTCGATCATCCTGGCCACCGGCGCGCGGGCGCGGGAACTGCCCGGGCTGGAGGCGGACGGCGATCTGGTCTGGACCTACCGCCATGCGCTGCAGCCCAAGCGGATGCCGAAAAAGCTGCTGGTGATCGGATCGGGCGCGATTGGCATTGAATTTGCCAGCTTCTTCAACACGCTGGGCGCTGACACCACGGTGGTTGAGGTGATGGACCGCGTGCTGCCGGTGGAGGATGCCGAAATCTCTGCCTTTGCGAAAAAGGCTTTCGTCAAGCAAGGCATGAAGATCTTTGAAAAGACGACGGTGAAGAAACTGGATCGGTCGCCCGGCAAGGTGGTGGCGCATCTGGAGGATGCCAAGGGCACCACGACGCAGGAATTCGACACGGTGATTTCCGCCGTTGGTATCGTTGGCAACGTCGAAGGGTTGGGTCTGGAGGCGTTGGGCGTCAAGATTGACCGCACCCATGTGGTGACGGATGAATTCTGCCGCACCGGCGTTCCGGGGCTTTATGCCATCGGTGACATCGCAGGCGCACCGTGGTTGGCGCACAAGGCCAGCCATGAGGGCGTGATGGTGGCCGAACTGATCGCGGGCGGGCATCCGCACCCGATCAAACCCGGCAGCATCGCCGGTTGCACCTATTGCCAGCCGCAGGTGGCCAGCGTGGGTATGACCGAACAGAAGGCCAAGGACGCGGGCTATGCCGTGAAGGTCGGGCATTTCCCCTTTATCGGCAACGGCAAGGCGATTGCCTTGGGCGAGGCCGAGGGCATGATCAAGACGGTGTTCGATGCGAAAACCGGCGAACTCTTGGGCGCGCATATGATCGGCGCGGAAGTGACAGAGCTGATTCAGGGCTATGTGATCGGCCGCACGTTGGAGACGACCGAGGAAGACCTGATGAACACGGTCTTCCCGCATCCGACCCTGTCAGAGATGATGCACGAGGCGGTCCTGGACGCCTATGGTCGCGCGCTGCATATCTGAAGACAATATTTGAGAAAAATCGGCAGGGGGTGCTCGCGCCCCCTCGGCCCGCGGCCAGGTCACATTGGCGCAACGCGAATGTGACGACCCCCCTGAGAGTATTTGGGCCAATGTGAAAGGGACGACGTGCGGGCGGCTTTGACGATATTGGCGCTTTGGGCGGCGGGCTTGGGGGCTGCGGCGCAGTTTGGCAAGATTTCGGTTTTGTATGAGGTGCTTGGCGCGCGTTATGCCGATCAGGCCGGGTTCGGCATTGGCGCGATGGTGTCGATTGTCGGCATCGTCGGGCTGATCTTTGGCACCACGGCGGGGCTGATGGTGGCGCGGATCGGGGCGCGGCGGGCGATACTGGCGGCGCTGGCGCTGGGGGCGGCGGTCAGTTTGATCCAGTCCAGCTTTCCCAGCTATCCGGTGATGATGCTGACCCGCGTGCTGGAGGGCGTGTCGCATCTGGCGATTGTGGTGGTGGGGCCGGTTGCGATTGCCGGGATTGCGCCCGCGCGGCATCAGGGGCTGGCGATGACGCTGTGGTCGTCATTCTTTGGCGTGACCTATGCGGCGCTGGCGCTGGTGGCGCCGGGGTTTGTGGCGGATTATGGCGCGGCGGCGCTGTTTCAGGCGCATGCAGTGTGGATGTTGGCGATGTGCGGTGCGCTGTTCGTGCTGATGCCACGGGTGGCGGGTGCTTCGGCTGTGCCGGGGCAGGGTAGCTTGCTGGCCCGGCATCTGGCGATCTACGCCTCACCCCGGATGGCCGCGCCTGCGATGGGGTTTGTTTGCTATACAGTGACCTATGTGGCGGTGCTGACGCTGTTGCCCGGGGTGGTGACGCCCGGCTGGGGCCATCTGATCGGGTTCACTATGCCGCTGGTGTCGATCGCAGTGTCGCTGACGCTGGGGGTGTGGCTGCTGTCGCGCCTGCCTGCGGTGCGTCTGGTGCAGGCGGGGTTTGCGGCGGCGATTGTGGCGAGCCTTGGGCTATGGGTGATGTGGGGCACGGGGCTGCCAGAGGCGGTCTTTGCCTGGGGGCTCGCCGGGGCGCTGGGGATTGTGCAGGGGGCAAGCTTTGCCTCTATCCCGCAATTGAACGCCAGCGATGCCGACCGTGCCGGGGCTGCGGGGGCGATTGCGCAACTGGGCAATCTGGGCACCACCAGCGGTACGCCGCTGCTGGTGCTGATCTTGTCCGCCGCCGGGGCCAGCGGGTTGGCGGCGTTTCTGATCGGGTTTTCCGCGCTGGGGATCACCATTCACGCGGTTCAGGCGCGGCGTCGGATCACGGCGTAATTTCGGTCAGCGTTTGACCGGGCCGCCCGCGCGCACCCAATCGCTGAACCCGCCGATGTTGTGCGCCTCGTGGCCAAAACGCGACAGCACCTGCGTCGCCATGCCGGCGCGACCGCCAACGGCGCAATAGACGGCGACGGGTTTGCCTTGCGCCAGTTTCGGTTCAAAATCC
Organism: uncultured Pseudorhodobacter sp.; assembly: GCA_945957495.1. Classification (GTDB taxonomy): domain Bacteria; phylum Pseudomonadota; class Alphaproteobacteria; order Rhodobacterales; family Rhodobacteraceae; genus Cypionkella. The sequence continues at coordinate 2,670 of CAMFLG010000433.1, forward strand.
GGGTGCTTCGGATCGGCCTTCATCGCCAAGGTTGCAAGCGGAATATGCAAAGCGCCTGCCGCGGTGCCCGAGGCCTGAAGCTCATTGGCTTCGCGCACGTCGATGACGGTGATCTCGCCCTTGGCGGATTTTGCGACGGCGTCGTTTACGGTGATTCTGGACATGTTTCGGTTTCCTGAGTTGGTTTCCACCTATATATGCCAAGTTTAGAATATGAAAAGCCCCCTTCGTGCAATTCATCAGCACGGGCGTCAAAGTTCATCTTTCGTTCACATTTTCCGGTTGGAAATTCCGCAAATCGCGCCTATCTGTTGGCTTCACACCGGGGTGGATCATGGCCGAACAGAAGTTCATCGAAGTGCGCGGTGCGCGCGAACATAACCTGAAGAACGTCGATGTGGATATTCCGCGCGATCAGCTGGTGGTGATCACCGGGCTGTCGGGCTCTGGCAAATCCTCGCTGGCGTTTGACACCATCTATGCCGAGGGGCAGCGGCGCTATGTGGAAAGCCTGTCGGCCTATGCGCGGCAGTTTCTGGACATGGCAGGCAAGCCGGATGTGGACCATATCAGTGGCCTGTCCCCGGCGATTTCGATCGAGCAGAAGACCACCTC
>CAMFLG010000434.1 GCA_945957495.1 uncultured Pseudorhodobacter sp.
ACAGATCCAGCTGCACGCCAAAGGCGTGACCGGGCAGCGCCTCAAGATGGCGGGTGATCTGATCGAGCGAGTTCAGCATCGGCGTCAGATCCAGATCGCCGATCATGTCGGTATCGCCGGGCATATGGCCCGACAGCACGCAGATCTGCGGCCCCGGCCCCAGCGCCTGCCGCAGGGTGGCGCCCTCTTCGGTGGCGGCGACGAAGAATCGCCGCGCCCCGGCCTGCGCCAGCGCGCGGCCGACACGCGCCACGCCAAGGCCATAGGCGTCTGCCTTGACCACGGCTGCGGTTTGCACCCCCGAAGCGGAGGCTTTGTCCAAGGCGCGCCAGTTGGCGGCGATGGCGTTGAGGTCGATGGAAAGCGATGCAGTAGCCATGGGTCGGTTTTGACAGGCGCGCGCGCGGGGTCAAGAGGGAATTCACCCAAAACCCGGGCCGCCTTGGGGGGCATCGAGCCCCCGCGCGGCGGCGCTGCCGCGGAAAATGCGGCAAGGCGGGGTACATTTCGGGCGCATCGGGCGGCGGCATGCGCTATGGCTTTGGCAAGAAGCAAGACTCGGTCGCGGTGCTGCGCGCTGCGGCGGACATGGGCGGAGGTGCCGGATGGACGAAGACAGCAGGATGATCGGCCTGACCGCCGCAACGCTGGCGGGCCTGGGCGTGGCGCTGCTGGCGCGCTATGTGCTGGCCCTGCCCGAGGCGGTGACGATTGCCGCGCTGGGGCTGGCCTACCTTGCGGGCGGGGTTCCCGCCGGGATCGAGGCGCTGCGCGAGCTGTTCGGTCGCGGCAAGCTGGACATCGATCTTTTGATGGTGATTGCGGCGGTGGCCGCAGCCTCGGTCGGCGCGGCGCTGGAAGGGGCGGTGCTGCTGGCGCTGTTTTCGCTGTCGGGCACGCTGGAGCATCGCGCGATGGGCAAGGCCCGGCGCGCAGTTGAGGCGCTGATGGCGCTGCGGCCGGAAACCGCGCTGCGGGTGCTGCCTGCGGGCGGGGTGGAAGAGGTTGCGGTGGCCTCGGTCGCGCTGGGCGACCGGCTGTTGTTGCGCCCCGGCGCGCGGGTGCCGGTGGATGGCCGCGTGGTGGAGGGCAGTGGGTCGGTGGATGAAAGCACCATCACGGGCGAGGCGGTGCCGGTGACGAAGGCGGCGGGTGATCCGCTGTATGAGGCGACGGTCAATCTGCATGGCGTGTTGACCATGGAGGTGCAGCGATCGCTTGCCGAAAGCACCGTGGCGCGGATGATCGCGTTGGTGACAGAGGCGCAGGCGATGAAGGCGCCGTCCGAACGGTTTTCGGAGTGGTTCGGCGCGCGCTATACCGTGGCGGTGTTGGTGGGCGCGATTGCGGTGTTTGCCGGGCTTTTGGCGCTGGGCTGGGCCTTGCCCGATGCGATGTACCGGGCGGCGACGGTGTTGGTGGCGGCGAGCCCCTGCGCGGTGGTGATCTCCGTTCCTGCCGCCATCCTGTCGGCGCTGTCAGCGGCGGCGCGGGGCGGGGTTCTGTTCAAGGGCGGTGCGGCACTGGAAAAACTGGCCGAGGTGCGCGCCTATGCCTTTGACAAGACCGGCACCCTGACCACCGGGCGGGCCGAGGTGACGCAGATCGTCACGGTGGATGGGCTGAGCGAGGCCGTGTTTCTGGCGCAGCTGGCCGGGATCGAGGCGGCCTCGGAACATCACATCGCCGATGCGGTGCTGCGCCATGCCAAGGCCTTGGGGGTAGAGCCGCAGACCTTGCGCGATGTGCTGGCCTGGCCCAGCGAGGGCATCACCGGCAGCGATGACGAAGGCGGGCTTTGGGCCGGCAATCAGCGCATGCTGACCCGGATGGGGGCGCAGGCGCTGCCGGAGTTTGAGGCGATGCGGCAAGGCGCCGAAACCGTGGTGCATCTGGGGCGTGGCGACCGGGTGCTGGGGGCGGTGACGGTGGCGGATGCGCCCCGGACGACGGCTGCGGCGGGGATCGCGGCGCTGCGCAACGCAGGCGTGTCAGAGATTGCCATGATGACGGGCGACCGCCGCGCCGTGGCGCTGCGCATCGCCGCCGATCTGGGCATCCGGCCCGAAGAGGTGCATGCCGATCTCTTGCCCGAAGACAAGGTGCGGCTGGTCGATGCGCTGGCGGCCAAGGGCCGCGTGGCCTTTGTCGGTGACGGGGTGAACGATGCCGCGGCCCTTGCGCGCGCCGATGTCGGCATTGCCATGGGCGCTGCAGGCAGCGAGGTCGCGCTGCAGGCGGCGGATGTGGCGCTGCTGTCAGAGGATATGCAGCGGCTGGCACTGGCGCATGCGCTGGCGCGGCGCACGGCGCGGATCATCCGGCAGAATCTGAGCTTTGCCATCGGCGCGATGGTGGTGCTGGTGGTGGCGGGGTTGTTCTTTGCGCTGCCCCTGCCGCTGGCCGTGATCGGCCATGAGGGGGGCACGGTGCTGGTGGTGCTGAACGGTCTGCGCCTCTTGCGCGACCCGATCCGGGTAAGCTGACAGCCGGGGCGGCCTCGGGCCCCATCGAGGGGCCGCTTGGCCGCGCTGCCGCGGAAGGGTGGGACGCCTTGGCGCTGTCGGAGCCTCAGGCGGGGATATTTAAGAACAGATGAAAGGGATCAGGATTTCATCTGTTCTTAAATATCCTCGCCGAAGGCACGATCGAGCCGCAGCCGCCAGGCGGAGGCGAGGCAAAAGGCTTGCGGCGCAGCCGCGCGATCAGAAAACCGCGGATCACCGCGCGGTCAGAAGCCCACGTCGCGGTCGCTGCCTGCCTGCCAGGCGTGAACAAGGTTGCCAAAGCGGGTGAACCTGCCCTCAAACGACAGTTCGACATGGCCGATGGGGCCGTGGCGCTGTTTGCCGATGATCACCTCGGCCTTGCCGCGCACGCTTTCCATCAGCGTCTGCCACTGTGCCATCTTTTCCAATTCGTGATCGCCCGGCTTTTCGCGTTCCTTATAATATTCATCGCGGTAGACGAACATCACCACATCGGCGTCCTGTTCGATCGAGCCGGATTCGCGCAGGTCACTCAGTTGCGGGCGCTTGTCCTCGCGGCTTTCGACCTGACGCGACAGCTGCGACAGGGCCACGACGGGGATGTTCAGCTCTTTGGCGATGGCCTTCAGCCCTTGGGTGATTTCCGAGACTTCCTGCACGCGGTTCGCCTCGCTGCCCTTCGACTGTCTCTTATACACATCTGACGCTGCCGACGACTAGTCGAGGGGTTTTATAGGGGGGGGGGGGGGGGGTTAAAGGGGGGGGGGGGGGGGGGGGGGGGGGGGGGG
>CAMFLG010000435.1 GCA_945957495.1 uncultured Pseudorhodobacter sp.
ATATTGCGTGCCGCTTTGCAAGCGCATTCTTGCCGCAGCGCAGAAGGGTTAAAGACCGTTGATCATGCCTTCCAGCGCGTCTTTTTCCTGCGCCAACTCATTCAGCCGGGCCTTGACCACGTCACCGATTGAAATCAGCCCGACCAGTTCGGCCCCCTCCATCACCGGAATATGGCGGAAACGGCCATCGGTCATCTTTTGCAACACATCATTGCCCGGGTCGCCGCGACTGCAGGTGATCACCCGCGCCGTCATGATGGTTTCCACCGCATCGCCCAGACAATGGGTGCCGCGCCGCCCCAATTCGCGCACCACATCCCGCTCTGACACGATGCCGTTCAGGCGTTTGCCATCGGTTGAGATCACCACCGCCCCGATCCGGCGCGACGACAGAATTTCCGCGATCCGCGACACCGTCGTTCCCGGCGGCGCAGTCACAACGCCATCATCGGATTTCGATTTCAGGATTTGGCTGACAAGCATGGAATCCTCCCTTGGTTGTCCTTGCAATGGTCGGGTCCACGCAAGATTCTGTCAAGAGTTGCTTTCTTTTCTTGCCAAAAGTTTCCCATTCACCCTGGTTACGCCGTTTGCCCGACCGAATCCGCCTCCAGCCGCGCCATCTCGGCCCGCGCCTCGGCCACCAGCAGCGCGGCAAAGCGGTTCAGCCGCTCGACCCGCCCGTCATCGGCATGGCGGATCAGCCAGAACGCGCGTTTCAGATGGAATTTCTCGGGGATGACCCGCAAGAGATCGGGCGCGGCAGGCAGGGCAAAGTCATGCACCACACCGATCCCCGCGCCATGGCGCAGAAAGTTCAGTTGCACCGACACCGAATTTGACGCCAAAGGCGGCGAAGAGGTGCCAAGCGCACTCAGGTAGTCCAGCTCTTTGTCAAAGATCATGTCGGGGATGTAGCCCACCAGCCGATGCGCCGCCAAATCCCCCGGCGCGGTGATCGCGGGATGGCGCGCGAGATAGGCGCGGCTCGCCGCCAGATGCAGGTGATAATCGGTCAGCTTCTGCACAGTCAGCCGCCCCGCCTCAGGGCGCGACACCGCAATTGCCATATCGGCCTCGCGCTTTGACAGATTGAACACCCGCGGCAGCGCCACCACCTGCACCTCCAACCCCGGGTTCGCGTCACAGATCCGCGCCAGAACCTGCGGCAACAGGTAATTCGCGCAGCCATCCGGCGCGCCGATGCGGATCTGCCCGGTCAGCCCCTCTGGCCCGGACACCGCCTCAACCGCACCTTCCATCGCCGCCTCTGCCCGTTCGGCATGGGTCAAGAGCCGCCCGCCCTCGCCGGTTAGCGCATAGCCTTGCGGGGTTTTGGAGAACAGCCGCGCACCCACCGCCTCTTCCAGCCGCGCAATCCGCCGACCCACTGTGGCCGGATCAATCTGCAACCGCCGCCCCGCGCCCGACAGGCTTTCGCTGCGCGCCACCGCCAGAAACACCCGCAAATCATCCCAATCCATCGCGCGCCTCCCGTAGGATGGGCAAGGCTGCCCACCCTGCCTTTGCAAAACTGCAAAACCTATTTGAAATCTTGCCTCTGTTCCTGGCATTTTCGCAAGGCTATTGTGTCACCAACCAAAGGGAGATTTGCGATGAAAGAGATCGGTCACTGGATCAACGGCAAAATGGTTGCGGGCACCTCGGGCCGCTTTGCCGATGTGTTCAACCCCGCCACCGGCGAAGTGCAGGCGCGCGTCGCCCTTGCCTCGAAGGCAGAGCTTGACGCCGCCACCGCCGACGCGGCAGCAGCCCAGGTGAAATGGGGCGCCACGAACCCGCAGCGCCGCGCCCGCGTGATGATGGCGATGGTCGGCCTCTTGAACCGCGATATGGACAAACTGGCCGAGGCGCTCAGCCGCGAACACGGCAAGACCATCCCGGACGCCAAGGGCGACATTCAGCGCGGTCTGGAAGTGATCGAATTCTGCATCGGCGCGCCGCATCTGCTGAAAGGTGAATTCACCGACTCTGCCGGCCCAGGCATCGACATGTATTCCATGCGCCAGCCGATCGGCGTGGCCGCGGGCATCACGCCCTTCAACTTCCCCGCGATGATCCCGATGTGGAAAATGGGCCCGGCCCTGGCCTGCGGCAACGCCTTCATCCTGAAGCCCTCTGAACGCGCCCCGACCGTGCCCTTGATGCTGGCACAGCTGATGCAAGAGGCGGGCCTGCCCGACGGCGTGCTGCAGGTGATCAACGGTGACAAGGAATCGGTCGATGCGATTCTGGATAGCGAAGTGATCTCCGGCATCGGCTTTGTCGGCTCGACCCCGATCGCGCAATACATCTACGCCCGTGGCACCGCCACCGGCAAGCGCGTGCAATGCTTCGGCGGCGCCAAGAACCACATGATCATCATGCCCGACGCCGATCTGGATCAGGCCGCCGATGCGCTGGTGGGTGCCGGTTACGGCGCGGCGGGTGAACGCTGCATGGCAATCTCGGTCGCGGTTCCGGTGGGCGAGAAAACCGCCGACGCGCTGGTTCAGCGCCTGATCCCGCGGATCGAAAAGCTGAAGGTCGGCCCCTACACCGCAGGCAATGACGTGGATTACGGCCCAGTCGTCACCGGGGCGGCCAAGGCCAACATCCTGAAACTGATCAACTCGGGTGTTGAGCAAGGCGCCAAGCTGGTCGTCGATGGCCGCGATTTCAAACTGCAGGGCTATGAGGACGGCTTCTTCGTCGGCCCGCATCTGTTTGACCACGTCACCACCGATATGGACATCTACCGCAAGGAAATCTTCGGCCCGGTGCTGTCGATGGTGCGCGCCAAAACCTATGAAGAGGCCATCGGCATGGCGATGGACCACGAATACGGCAACGGCACCGCGATCTACACCCGCGACGGCGACACCGCCCGCGATTTCGCCAACCGCGTGAACGTCGGCATGATCGGCATCAACGTGCCGATCCCGGTGCCCTTGGCCTATCACACCTTCGGCGGCTGGAAGAAATCCTCCTTCGGCGATCTGAACCAGCACGGCCCCGACGCCTTCCGCTTCTATACCCGCACCAAGACCATCACCTCGCGTTGGCCGTCGGGCATCAAGGAAGGCGGCGAGTTCAACTTCAAGCAGATGGAATGATCCATCCGCGCGCCCGTCTTGTGCGGGCGCGCGTTTCCTTGCTAAAGACGCCGCATGGCCGTTTCATTCCGCATCTTTCCCAAACACCGCTTTGCGCTGTTCGTCTATTCCGGGTTTGTCACCCTGCAGGAATCGATGGATGTCGTGGCC
>CAMFLG010000436.1 GCA_945957495.1 uncultured Pseudorhodobacter sp.
ACTGCGGCAACAGCTAGCGACACAATGGCTGCAAGTGTTAGCGTCTTTAAAAATGATCCGCGCTTGAGATCGACCGGTTTCTCAAGCACAGCCATGCGCCCACGAAGTGCCTCAATTTTCTTTTCAAATGCCGCGGTCCTATCTTCAAAGCTCTCAATTAGCACTCGTTGCTGATCAACAACCAAAGTCTGCTCATCGAACAGTCTTGCTAGGCGTTCCAAGCTCTCTTTTTGCTTGTCATATGCCTCAAGGAGATCTGTTGGACTGTTCACCGATCCACCTCCCCAAACACGATGTCCATCGTGCCGATGATTGCAGAAACGTCGGCCAACTGGTGGCCCTTGCAGATGTAATCCATCGCCTGCAGATGCAGGAAACCCGGCGCGCGGATCTTGGCGCGGTAGGGTTTGTTGGTGCCATCCGCCTTCAGATACACACCAAACTCGCCCTTCGGCGCCTCAACCGCCGCATAAACCTCACCGGCGGGCACATGGAAGCCTTCGGTGTAAAGTTTGAAGTGGTGGATCAGCGCCTCCATCGAGGTTTTCATCTCACCGCGTTTGGGCGGGGTGATCTTGCCACGGGCCAGAACCTCACCCGGCTCGGCGCGCAGTTTGGCGATACACTGGCGCATGATCAGCACCGATTGCATCATCTCTTCCATGCGGCACAGGTACCGGTCATAGCAGTCGCCGTTCTTGCCAACCGGGATCTGGAAAGCGAACTCGTCATAGCATTCATAGGGCTGGCTGCGGCGCAAATCCCAGGCCAGACCCGACCCCCGCACCATTACGCCCGAAAAGCCATAGGCCTGAACATCCTCTTCCGTCACCACGCCGATATCGACGTTACGCTGCTTGAAGATGCGGTTTTCGGTCAACAGCCCGTGCAGATCGTCCAGAACCTTCGGGAAGGTTTCCGTCCAGGCCTCAATGTCATTGATCAGATCGGGCGTCAGATCCTGATGCACGCCACCGGGGCGGAAATAGGCCGCGTGCAGACGCGCGCCGCAAGCCCGCTCATAGAACACCATCAGCTTTTCGCGCTCTTCAAAGCCCCACAGCGGCGGCGTCAGCGCGCCCACGTCCATGGCTTGCGTCGTGGTGTTCAGCAGATGGTTCAGAATACGACCGATTTCCGAATACAGAACCCGGATCAGGCTAGCGCGGCGCGGAATGACGGTGCCCGTCAGCCGTTCAATCGCCAGACACCAGGCATGTTCCTGATTCATCGGCGCCACATAGTCCAACCGGTCAAAATACGGCAGGCTCTGCAGATAAGTCCGGCTTTCCATCAGCTTTTCGGTGCCGCGATGCAACAGACCGATATGCGGATCGCAGCGTTCGACAATCTCGCCGTCCAGTTCCAGAACCAACCGCAAAACGCCATGCGCCGCAGGGTGTTGCGGGCCGAAGTTGATGTTGAAATTGCGGATGCGCTGCTCGCCGGTCAGGGCGTCATGCGAGCCGTCGTCATAGCTGTTGACGCGAATATCCCCGTCCATCATGCGAAACCCTCTTCCATGTTCCGGCGCCACGCCTCCGGCAGAACCGGAAACAATGACGCCACATATTCATATTGCGGTTTGAGCCAGGCCAGCGCCCGCGCCCGCAACGCAACCGAAAGCGGCAATGACCGCCCCTCAAAAACCCGCTCTTCTAGGGGCGCTTTCATCACCGAAAGTCCCAGAAACCCGCACACCCGCGCGATGCCCGGCTCGGTCAGCATATCTTCCTGAAACTGCACCAACAACCGATCCCGCGGCAGTACCCGCTGCAGCTTTGCCAGTATCCGGGCATAATCGCCCCGATCAACAATCCCGCGCCCCTCGCCAGACAAATCGTCGGACAGGATACGCTCCAGAATCGCGTCGGCCTCGGATTCAAAACCCGTGCCGCCAACGGCCCGCCCCGCAATCATCCGCACATGGCTCCACAGCCGCGCCAAGGGATCCCGGATCAGATAGACAAACCGCGCATCGCGGCCCACTTTGGCCAGAGTGCGCAGCTTTTCGTCCGGCAACAGCGCATAGGCTGGCGTCACGTCCCCCACCAGCCGGGCGCCCTCTGCATCCTTGGTCAGGAAATCCCGATAGGCTGCAAGGTCGATGTCACCCTTGCGCAAGACCGCGCGCCAATCCTGACAATCGGCCAACTGCTGTGCCAGGCCAAGCCGCCGCTCCCCCGTCGCGCCCGCCAGCTTGGCCGAAAGATCTGCAATCTTCGCCTCAACCCCACGCACCGCCCGGTTGAAATGCTCTGGCTTGGACATGGTGAAGTAATGCAACTCCTTGATCGTGCGCATCCGACACTCCGGATGTGCCAAAAGGTAACGATAAAGCCAGGATGTCCCGGCCTTTGTCGCCCCAAGGCAAAACAGGAATGTCAGATCCTTCTGCACTGCGATCAGGCCTTTTTCTCGTCACCCGGAAGGATGTATTTCGCCCCTTCCCACGGGCTCATGAAATCAAACTGCCGGTATTCCTGCACCAGTTTCACCGGCTCGTAGACCACGCGCTTTTGCGCCTCGTCATAGCGCACCTCGATATAGCCCGAGGTCGGGAAATCCTTGCGCAGCGGATGGCCGCGGAACCCGTAATCGGTCAGAATCCGGCGCAGATCGGGATGGCCAGAGAACAGGATACCGAACATGTCGAAAACCTCCCGCTCGAACCAGTTGGCCGAGGGGTGGATTTCATGGATCGACGGCACCATGTCGTCCTCGCCAACCGCAACCTTCACCCGGATGCGGGCGTTGGTGTACATCGACAAGAAGTGGTAAATCACCTCGAACCGCTGCACGCGGTCGGGATGGTCCACCGCCGTAATATCCACCAGCGTGGTGAACTTGCAGCGGGGATCGGTTTTCAGAAACGCGACAAAGGACGAAAGCTGCCCCAACCCCACCGTCACCGTCAACTCGCCAAAGGCGATTTCCGATGCCAGAAGCGCTGCGGTCGATGTGGTTGCCAGATGGTCGGCAAGCTGTTGCAGGGATTCAGACATTTCAGTTGCACCCAAGTTCAGATTTCTTGTCCGTCCAGCCATCGCCAATAACATGCGTCTCGTGAAGCATCTGATTGCCGTCCGGATCGCCGACATCAAGCAAACTCAATTCAAGAAGAACATCTTCCGGAACGTCGCCCGACAATCCCTCGAAATAGACCCTAATCGTTCTGGTCTCGCCCGGCTCAATCCCACCAGCGATAAAATCCGACACAGTGCCTTCAAACCAAGGAACGGATCGGCTT
>CAMFLG010000437.1 GCA_945957495.1 uncultured Pseudorhodobacter sp.
CGACCGTCGGTCTCGTGCAGAACGACATCAAGCGCGTGATTGCCTATTCGACCTGCTCGCAGCTCGGCTACATGTTCGTGGCGGCGGGCGTGGGCGCCTATCCGGTGGCGATGTTCCACCTGTTCACGCACGCTTTCTTCAAGGCGATGCTGTTCCTGGGCGCAGGCTCTGTCATCACCGCGATGCACCATGAGCAGGACATGCGCAACTATGGCGGTTTGCGCAAGAAAATCCCGCTGACCTATTATGCCATGCTGATCGGTACTTTGGCGATCACCGGCGTGGGCATTCCGCTGACCAATATCGGTTTTGCCGGGTTCCTGTCGAAAGACGCGATCATTGAGAGCGCCTGGGCCGGGTCGGAATACGCCTATATCCTGCTGGTCGTTGCGGCTGCATTCACCTCTTTCTATTCGTGGCGGCTGATGTTCATGACCTTTTATGGCAAGCCCAAGGGCGACACCCATGCCTATGATCATGCGCATGAAAGCCCGATGGTCATGCTGATCCCGCTGGGGGTTCTGTCGCTGGGGGCGATGTTTGCCGGGATGATCTGGTACAACAGCTTCTTTGGCGATGAGGCCAAGATGCGGGCCTGGTTCGGCATGGAACCGGCGCATGAAGAGGTGATGGCCGAGGCAGCGACGGGGACTGACGCAGCGGCGACTGACCATGCGGCAACCGAGCCTGCCGCGACGGAACCTGCCGCGACCGAGACCGTTGCCTCCGAAGCCGCGCCCGAAGGGGCCGCTGATGTGGCCCATGGTGCGCCGAAAGGGGCGCTGTATCTGGGGGCGGACAATCACATGATCCACCACGCGCATGAAGCGCCGAAATGGGTCAAGGTTTCGCCGTTCATCGCGATGCTGTTGGGTCTTGCGTTGGCGTGGAAGTTCTACATCCGCAGCCCGGACTGGCCGGCAAGGCTGGCGGCACAACAGCGCCCGCTTTACCTGTTCTTGCTGAACAAATGGTACTTTGACGAGCTTTACGACCTGATCTTCGTGCGTCCGGTGCTGTGGTTGGGCCGCTTCTTGTGGAAGAAGGGGGATGGCGTGGTGATTGACGGCACCCTGAACGGCATCGCCATGGGGATCATCCCGTTCTTGACCAAACTCGCGGGTCGGGCCCAAACCGGCTACGTCTTTACATACGCCTTCGCGATGGTGCTGGGGATTGCTGCCCTGCTCACCTGGATGACGCTTTCGGTGGGGCACTGAGCTATGACCTATCTTCTTTCCATCATCACCTTCATTCCGGCGGTGACGGCGCTGATCATGGCGCTGTTCCTGCGGGGCAATGATGAGGCTGCGGCGAAAAACGCCAAGTGGCTTGCCCTGATTGCCACCACGGTGACGCTGCTGGTGTCGCTGTTGCTGCTGAAGGGGTTTGATCCGACCAACACCGGGATGCAGTTTGTCGAAGAGGGCAAATGGATTGCCGGGCTGCATTACAAGATGGGGGTGGATGGCGTTTCGATCCTGTTCGTGATGCTGACGACCTTCCTGATGCCGATCACCATTCTGTCGTGCTGGACAGTGGAAACCCGCGTCAAGGAATACATGATCGCGTTCCTTCTGTTGGAAACGCTGATGCTGGGCGTGTTCCTGGCGATGGATCTGGTGCTGTTCTACCTGTTCTTCGAGGCCGGGCTGATCCCGATGTTCCTGATCATCGGCATCTGGGGCGGCAAGGACCGGATTTACGCGGCGTTCAAGTTCTTCCTTTATACGTTCCTTGGCTCGGTTCTGATGCTGGTTGCAATGATCGCCATGTATATGGCGGCGGGCACCACCGATATTCCGACGCTGATGATCTTTGACTTCGCGCATGAGCCGATTGCCGTGCTGGGCCTGCATCTGACGGGCGGGCTGCAGTCGCTGCTGTTCCTTGCCTTCTTTGCCAGCTTTGCGGTGAAGATGCCGATGTGGCCGGTGCATACCTGGTTGCCGGATGCCCACGTTCAGGCACCGACGGCGGGGTCTGTGGTGCTGGCGGCGATCTTGCTGAAGATGGGGGGCTATGGGTTCCTGCGCTTCAGCCTGCCGATGTTCCCGCATGGCGCGGCTGAAATGTCGAACCTGGTGTTCTGGATGTCGGCGATTGCCATCGTTTACACCTCGCTGGTTGCGCTGGCGCAGGAGGACATGAAAAAGCTGATCGCCTATTCGTCGGTGGCCCATATGGGCTATGTGACGATGGGGATTTTCGCGGCCAACCAACAGGGTGTGGATGGGGCGATTTTCCAGATGATCAGCCACGGCTTTATCTCTGGCGCGATGTTCCTGTGTGTCGGCGTGATCTATGACCGCATGCACACCCGCGACATTGATGCCTATGGCGGTCTGGTGAACCGGATGCCCGCCTATGCGCTGATCTTCATGTTCTTCACCATGGCCAACGTCGGCCTGCCGGGGACGAGCGGTTTTGTCGGCGAATTCCTGGTGCTGATGGGGATTTTCCAGGTGAATACCTGGGTGGCCGCGGTTGCGACCTCTGGCGTGATCTTCTCGGCGGCCTATGGGCTTTACCTGTACCGCCGCGTCGCCTTCGGCGCGCTGGTGAAAGAGGGGCTGAAAACCATTCAGGACATGAGCCGCCGCGAGAGGGCGATCTTTGCGCCGCTGGTGGTGATGACGCTGCTGTTGGGCGTTTACCCGTCGCTGGTGACGGATATCACCGGTCCGTCGGTGAAGGCGCTTGTTGACCACTACCAGACGGCGGTTGCTGTCATTGCTGCGAACTAAGGGACACCAAAGATGACCGGATCGGATTTTCATATCGTTCTGCCCGAGGTGATCCTTGCGCTATACGCCATGGGCGCGCTGCTTTTCGCGGTTTACTCAGGCAAAGATGCGCTGACGGGGGTGATTACCTGGGCGACAGCGGCGGTGTTTGTGGCGATGGCCGCCTGGATCGGTGTGTCGGGCGCGGGCAGCAATGTGGCCTTCGGCGGCCTGTTCATTGACGATGCCTTTGCGCGCTTTGCCAAGGTGGTGATCCTGCTGTCTGCCGCAGGTGTGCTGGTGATGGCGCAGGACTATCTGGCGCGGTCGGGCTATGGCCGGTTCGAATACCCCATTCTGATCGTGCTGGCGGTGATCGGCATGATGGTGATGGTATCGTCGGGCAACCTGATGACGCTGTACATGGGTCTGGAACTGCAATCGCTGTCGCTTTACGTCGTGGCCTCGATCCAGCGGGATAGTGAGAAATCGACGGAAGC
>CAMFLG010000438.1 GCA_945957495.1 uncultured Pseudorhodobacter sp.
TGATGGTGTTGGTGGCGCGGCGCATATAGGCCTTCCACGCGTCCGACCCGCTTTCGCGGCCACCGCCGGTTTCCTTTTCGCCACCGAAAGCGCCGCCGATTTCGGCACCCGAGGGGCCGATGTTGACGTTGGCGATGCCGCAATCAGAGCCTGCGGCGGACAGGAAGCGTTCAGCCTCGCGCAGATCATTGGTGAAGATCGACGAGGACAGACCCTGCGGCACATCATTATGTGCCTCAAGAACCTCGGCGAAGTCCTTGTATCGCATGACATAAAGGATCGGCGCAAAGGTTTCGTGCAGCACCGGGCCGCATTGCGACGGCATCTCGACCAGTGCGGGATGCGCATAGGCGCCGCCCATGCCGGTGACGGGCTGGCCGCCATGTACGGTGCCGCCTGCCGCGCGGGCCTGATCCAGCGCGCGCGCCATGCCGGAAAGCGCGGCCTCGTCAATCAGCGGACCGATCAGCACGCCATGCTCCAGCGGGTTGCCAACCTTGACCGAGGCATAGGCTGCCTTCAGACGCGGCAGGAAGGCGTCATAGATGCTGTCATGCAGGAACAGGCGGCGCAGGGTGGTGCAGCGCTGTCCGGCGGTGCCCATGGCGGCAAAGGCCACACCACGCAGGGTCAGATCCAGATCGGCGGTGGGGGTGACGATGGCGGCGTTGTTGCCGCCCAGTTCCAGCAATGAGCGGCCAAAGCGGGCGGCGACGCGCGGGCCAACCTCGCGCCCCATGCGGGTCGAGCCGGTGGCAGAAATCAGCGGCACCAGCGGGCTGTCCACCAGAACCTCGCCCAGATCGCGGCCACCGACCAGAACGGCGGACAGACCTTCGGGGGCGTGGCCACCGGCTGCGTTGAATTTGGCTACGGCGCGGTCCAGCAGGGCATGGGCAGCAAGTGCGGAAAGCGTTGCCTTTTCAGAGGGTTTCCAGACGACGCTGTTACCGCACACGAGCGCGAGCGCGGTGTTCCAGGACCAAACCGCGACGGGGAAGTTGAAGGCAGAGATTACGCCGATCACCCCGATGGGGTGCCAGGTTTCCATCATGCGGTGGCTGGGGCGTTCCGAGGCGATGGTCAGACCGTAAAGCTGACGCGACAGGCCCACGGCGAAATCGCAGATGTCGATCATTTCCTGAACTTCGCCAGCGCCTTCCGAGGTGACTTTGCCAACCTCGATCGACACCAGACGGCCCAGTGCGGCCTTGTTGGCGCGCAGCTCTTCGCCCAACAGCCGCACCAGTTCGCCCCGCTGCGGCGCGGGGGTGTTGCGCCAGTCGCGGTAGGCGCGGTGGGCGGCGGCGATGGCGGCGCCCGCCTCGGCCGCGGTGTGTTCGGCAATCGCGCCAAGGCTTTCGCCGGTGATCGGCGTGCGGGTGGGCATCTGGCCCGGTTTCAGGCTGACGCCCATCTGGCGCAACAGGTCCAAAGCTTCGGTTTGCAGGGTCATCACGGGCCTCATTCGGGGGATTTAGCGCGCACTACGCCACCTCTCGCGCGTGAGGCAAGGGGCAGGATCGGCCGCATCTTTCGTCAAAGGGGCGCCATTTCCGGCGAAATGACTGCTGATGCTGGCGCTATGTTGGGTTAAGGGCGGCAGATTGTACGGAATGCGGCGGCGCAAAGATCAGTCTGGCAGGGCGAAAAATATTCCCGAACCACAGGTTTCAGCGGGCGAAAATCAGCGCAAGGCCAGTGACGGCCAAGGCCGCGCCGCACCAGCTGAGCGGCGAGGGGCGTTGCCCGGTGCGCAACCACAGCAACGGCAGGATGATGACGGGCGAGGTTGCCGACAGCGTGGCGATGATGCCGGTTTTCGACCCCTGCAGCGCGTAAAGGAACAGGGTCATGCCGATCAGAAGGCCGATGATGGCGGTGCCAGCGGTGAGCAGCATCACCTTGCGGCTGATGGTTTTGGGGGCGGCGGGGGCAAGTGGCGTGCCGGCCAGCACCCCCATGGCAAGGCCAGAGGCGCCGACGCGGAA
Organism: uncultured Pseudorhodobacter sp.; assembly: GCA_945957495.1. Taxonomy (GTDB): domain Bacteria; phylum Pseudomonadota; class Alphaproteobacteria; order Rhodobacterales; family Rhodobacteraceae; genus Cypionkella. The sequence continues at coordinate 1,992 of CAMFLG010000438.1, forward strand.
CAGCGAGGCAAGGTATGGGTCCAGCCCGCCATGCATCAACGGGCGGGCGATCAGCGACCCCGCGGCCTGTCCGAAAGCGGCGCCAAGGCCGAACAAAAATCCAACGAAAATAGTGCCTTGCAGGGTTTCAAAGCGGTGGGCGTTGCTGGCCGGGCGGCCAAGGATGGCCAGTGCGACGCCGCAGGCGGTCACGCCGATGCCCAGGATGGCGATGGGGGGCAGCGCCTCGCCCAGGATCGCCCAGCCCATCAGCGCGGCCATCGGGGCGTTCAGGGCAAAGACGGCACCGGCGCGGCGCGGACCGATGCGGCCGACGGCGGCGAAGTTGAAAGTGTCGCCGATCAGAATGCCGATGATGCCCGACAGCGCCAGCGTCAGGACGGCAGGCCAGCCCGGTTCGACCCAGGCCCCGGTCAGCAGCACGATCACCGCCAGCAGCACGGTCACAAAGCCCTGCCGCAGCAGGTTGAAATAGAATGGCCCCAGCGCCCGCACGGCATCGGCGGCGAAAAGGCCGGTGGTGGCCCAGCACAAGGCGGTGCCAAGCGCCGCGAGTTCGTGCAGGGGCAGGGTCACTTAGACCATCATCTCTTTCGTCGCCGTCAGCTTCAACGCCGGGTAGTCGCGCTCGATACGGTCGATATCCCATTTCAGCCGGGTCAGGAACACGATGTCGCCGTCGTTGTCTATGGCGATATGGCCCTTGTTTACGTTGATGAATTTATCAACTTCCGGCTTTGCCCCCGCCACCCAGCGGGCAGATGTGAACTGGCTGGGTTCAAACCGCACGGGCAGGGAATATTCCTGCTCGATCCGGCTGGCCAGCACCTCGAACTGCAGGGCGCCAACGACGCCGACGATGAAGCCAGAGCCGATCATCGGTTTGAACACCTTGGCAGCACCTTCTTCGGCGAATTGCATCAACGCCTTTTCCAGGTGCTTGGCCTTCATCGGATCGCCCGCGCGCACCACCTGCAGCAGTTCCGGCGCAAAGGACGGAATGCCGGTGAAGCGCAGGCTTTCGCCCTCGGTCAGGGCGTCACCGATGCGCAACTGGCCGTGGTTCGGGATGCCGATGATGTCACCGGCCCAAGCCTCTTCGGCCAGTTCGCGATCAGCGGCGAGGAACATCACCGGGTTGGCGATGGCCATTTGTTTTTTAGACCGCACATGCAGCAGTTTCATGCCGCGTTCGAAATGCCCGCTGGCCAGCCGCACAAAGGC
>CAMFLG010000439.1 GCA_945957495.1 uncultured Pseudorhodobacter sp.
AGGTGGTTGACGCCGCGACAAACCCCGCCTGCGTCATGGCCACCAGATAGCGCGCCGGGGTGGCCATGCCGAAATCCAGCCCCTCGGCGGCGATGTAGTCGGCCATCAAGGCGGAGGGCGCGCCTTCGGTGCCGATCAGCCAGTCCGAGGCCAGAAACCGCCCGCCGGGTTTCAGCACGCGGAAAACCTCGGCCATCAGGGCGGCTTTGTCGGGGATATGGACGATGGAGTCCTTGGAAAACACCACATCAAACGTGGCGGGCGGAAAGGGCAGCGGGCCGGGGGCGACCTTGATCAGGCCGATGCGGTGGCCCAACCCATGCCGGGCCACCAAGGCGCGGGCATGGGTCAGAACCGGGTCTTCCACGTCGATGCCGCAGACGTAGGCCGCGCCATGCGTGGTTGCCAGCGCCACGTCGATGCCGCCCGCGCCGCAGCCAATATCCAGCACCGACAGCCCGGCAAGACTGTGGGTGCCGATCACCCGCGCCACCTCTTCCGGGCCGCCGGGCGACAGAAAGCCTTCGCCCCAGATCGCCTCTAGCATCGCAATCATGCGGGGCGGGTAGTGATCGGCGTCGTCGGACATGGGGCTACTCCATCGCGGAACCTGATCGGCAAGACGATAGGCGCGGCGCAGGGAATCCGTCAATGACATGCGGTTTTCGCCGATGGGTGGGCCGGGCAAGGCTTGCGGCCCCCGGGATTGCCTGACAGTTTGCCTGCAACTTGGATTGCCCGCCGCTTTGCCCGCGTTGCCGGGCCACAGATCAGGAGAACGCCATGTTCCGCGCCTTGTTGTTGGAAAAGACTGCCGAGGGTCAGGCCACGGCCACGATCAAGGACTTGGAGGACTCCGCGCTGCCTGCAGGGGATGTGACGGTGGCGGTGGAATATTCGACGGTGAACTACAAGGACGGGTTGTGCCTGTCGCCCTCGGGCGGGGGATTGGTGCGCACCTATCCGCATGTGGCTGGAATTGATTTTGCCGGAACGGTCGAGGCGTCGGACGATGCGCGTTATCGCCCCGGCGACAAGGTGGTGCTGACCGGCTGGCGCGTGGGCGAGGCTTATTGGGGCGGCTATGCCACCCGCGCGCGGGTCAAGGCTGATTGGCTGGTGCCGCTGCCTGAAGGCCTGAGCACGCGGGCGGCGATGGCGGTGGGAACAGCCGGGTTCACCGCGATGCTGGCGGTGATGGCGCTGGAGGATCACGGGCTGACCCCGGCGAAGGGTGAGGTGCTGGTGACGGGGGCTGCGGGGGGCGTGGGGTCTGTCGCCGTCGCCATTCTGGCGCATCTGGGCTATCAGGTTGCGGCCGTGACCGGGCGGCCCGAGACGGAGGCCTATCTGCGCGATCTGGGGGCCACGCGGATCATCCCGCGCGCTGATCTGGCCGAGACGGTGAAGCGCCCGTTGGAAACGGAAATCTGGGCCGGTTGCGTCGATGCCGTGGGTGGCGCGATGCTGGCGCGGGTGCTGGGGCAGATGAAATACGGCGCCAGCGTTGCCGCTGTGGGGTTGGCGGGTGGGGCGGCGCTGCCCGCTACGGTGATCCCGTTCCTGCTGCGTGGGGTGAACCTGCTGGGGATTGATTCGGTGATGAAGCCCTTTGCCGACCGTCAGCGCGCCTGGGCACGGGTTGTGACCGACCTGCCGATGGCCAAGCTGGAGGCGATGGTGCATCCGGCCACGCTGGCCGACCTGCCCACATTGGGCGAGGCGATCCTGAAGGGTGCAGTGCAGGGCCGGGTTGTGGTGGATGTGAACGGCTGAGGCCTCTGGACCCAAAGCGAAAGAAAACTCTGCGGGGCAGAGTTTTCCGCTTTGTTGGGCATAAGGCCGAAGGCCGTTGCACAAGGGGTGTGGTTAAGCAAGCAGAGGCCGGCCAATCGGGACGCGCCTGACTGGGCTGGCGCGGCATCGCGCCTGCCAAAGGGCAGGCAGGCGCGGCCCGATTTGTCTGCGGCCAAATCGGGCGGCTTCAACCCCTCAAAGAGTGATTACCGGGCCACCCGCCGCATCGGCGTCGGCGGTGTCGTGGCTGACCATCAGAACCGGGATGGCTTGGGCGCGGGCATGATCGAAGACAAAGCTGCGGATTTCGGCCCGCAGGCCCGCGTCCAGCCGGGAAAACGGCTCGTCCAGCAGCAGCGCCTTTGGTTCGGCCAGCAGGGCGCGCAGCAGGGCCACGCGGGCGCGCTGGCCGCCCGACAAGGTGGCGGGGTCGCGGGATTGAAACCCGGGCAGGCCCGCGCTGTGCAGCGCATTGGCAACGGCGGCACTGCGGGCGCTGCGGCCACGCAGGCGGGCGTGCAGGCCGAAGGCAAGGTTGTCGCCCACCGACAGATGCGGGAACAGTTGCGCATCCTGAAACATCAACCCGATGCCGCGCGCCTCGGCGGGCAGGGCGGTGACATCGCGGCCAGCCAACAGCACACGGCCCGTCAGGTGAAAGCCATGCGGCAGGTGGCCCGCGATGGCGTCCAAGAGGGTGGATTTTCCCACGCCCGACGCGCCCATGACGGTGACGATCTGATCCGGCGGCACCGTCAGCGACAGGGGCGCGAACAGCGGCGCCGTGGCGCCGCGCGGGGTGACGGACAGGCTTTGCAGATCAAGGCTCATGCCGCCCCCTTTACCGCGAAGGCGCGGGCCTGCACCAGCCGGGGCAGCGCCAGCGCCAGAGCATAGGCCGAAAAGGGCAGCGCGGCCTGCAGCACCGCATAGACGCCGACGATGCGGCGGTCTGATCCTGATGACAGGGTGACAGCCTCTGTCGTCAGGGTGGCAATGCGGCCCGCGCCCATCACCAGCGTTGGCAGATATTGCGCGACCGATACGGCAAAGCCGATGGCGGCGGCGGTCAGGATCGGGCGCAGCAACACCGGCAGTTTCACCGACCACAGCCTGCGCCCCGGCCCCGCGCCCAGCGACGCGGCAGAGCGGATCAGGCCAGGGTCAAGCGCCCGCCACGGATCGGACAGCGCGATCATCACATAGGGAAACACGAACAGGCTTTGCGCCCAGACCACCGCCGCCAGCCCGCCCGACAGGCCCAGCCGCAGGAACAGCACGTTCAACCCGTACAGAAACCCGATCTGCGGCAGCATCAGCGGCAGGTAGATCAGCGCCTCGGCCCATCTTGCGCCTGTCTCTTATACACATCTGACGCTGCCGACGACTAGTCGAGTGTTGT
>CAMFLG010000440.1 GCA_945957495.1 uncultured Pseudorhodobacter sp.
GGTGGGATCAGGCAACCCGGAAGAGGGAGAGTTGCGCCCGCAGCTCTTGGACAGGTTCGGTCTGTCCGTCGAAGTCACCTCTCCGCGTGACATCGAAACGCGGGTCGAAGTGATGCGTCGGCGCGATGCCTATGAAAACGACAATGCCGCGTTCATGAAGAAATGGCGCGCCAAGGACAGCGCCCTTCGCAAGTCTATCCTTGCCGCACGGTCCACCTTGCCAAACCTGAAGACCCCGGGCGTGGTGCTGCATGACTGTGCGGCCTTGTGCATCGCTCTTGGCTCTGACGGGTTACGGGGCGAGTTGACCCTTTTGCGGGCTGCCCGTGCCCAAGCTGCCTTTGAAGGCGCGGAAACCGTCAACCGCAGCCATCTGAAGGCGGTGGCCAGCAGCGCCCTTGCCCACCGCCTGCGCCGCGATCCGCTGGATGAAGCGGGCTCTGCCGCGCGTGTTGCGCGCACCATCGAAGAGATTTTGCCGTGACTGCCCCGTTGTCTGCCTGGCAACGCATCGAAGCCGCTTTGGCGGTGCTTGCTGTCGACCCTGCCGGTGCCAAAGGCCTTTGGTTGCGCGCCCGCGCAAGCCCCCTGCGCGCCCTTTTGACCCAGTCCATGCCGCAGGCCCGGCGCATTCAGCCCGGCATTGACGATATTGCGCTTTTTGGGGGGGTGGATCTGGCTGCCACCCTTGCCGTCGGCCACCTGCGCCAAAGCATGGGGCTGCTTTCACAAACGGCACCGATCCTGCTGACGATGGCAGAACGATGCCCCCCAGGACTTTCCGCAAGGCTGGCCCGCTGGCTTGATAACGCAGGCCCCTGTCTGATCGCGCTGGATGAAGGCGCGGAGGCAGAGGAAACGCTGCCCGCTGCCTTGGCTGACCGGTTGGGTCTGTTTCTGAGCCTTGATGATCTTTCCTGTTCAGAAGCCGGGGCGTTAACACTTGATCCAGAAAAGGTCGCCGCAGCCCGGGCGCGGTTGCCCGCAACGCGCCTGCCGCCATCCGCCCTGAACAGCCTGACAAAGCTTGCATCATCCCTGGGCATAGCAAGCCTGCGCGCGCCACTTTTGACGGCGTCTGTCGCCCGCGCCCTTGCCGCATGGCGGGCCGAAACGATCATTTCGGACCTTACACTGTGCCACGCGGCGGAACTGACCCTCGCGCATCGCGCCCTGCACAGACCTGCGGATCAGCAAGACAACGCACCACGGCCACCAGAACCGGATGCTGCGGAATCGCAATGCCCCGGACCGCAAAACGATCAAATCCCGGATGAGATTATGCTGGAGGCAATTCGGGCAGCCCTGCCGCCTGATCTGCTGGCACGTCTTGCCGCAGGAAAGGCCGCACGCGCCGCGAAAGGCAGCGGCGGCACGGGTGCCGCCCGAAAAGGCAACCACCGCGGGCGCCCCATGCCACCATGGCCCGGCACGCCCGGGTCTGGAAAGCGGATTGATCTTATTTCGACATTGCGCGCCGCCGCACCCTGGCAATCCCTGCGGCGCGGGGCGCGCGAAGCCGACGGCCTGCGGTTGGAAATCCGCCCATCCGACCTGCGGATAAAACGCTATCAGGAAACATCGGACCGCCTTCTGATTTTCACGGTCGATGCGTCAGGGTCGTCGGCGCTATCGCGTCTTGCCGAAGCAAAAGGCGCCATCGAGTTGCTCTTGGCCCAGGCCTATGCGCGACGGGATCACGTTGCCCTGATTGCCTTTCGCGGGCAGACGGCAGAGCTGCTGCTGCCGCCGACCCGGTCGTTGGTGCAGACAAAACGCCGCCTTTCCGGTCTGCCTGGTGGCGGCGGAACGCCTTTGGCTGCTGGTCTGCGTATGGCTTATGAATTGGGCGTGCAGACCCGCACACGGGGAATGACGCCCACGATCGCCCTATTGACGGACGGGCGCGGCAACATCGCTTTGGATGGCAGCCCCAACCGCGCCAAGGCCGAGGATGATGCCTTCAGACTTGCCCGCACGATCTGCGCCGCTGCGATCCCTGCCTTTGTGCTGGATATAGCCAATCGGCCACAACCGGGCCTGCATCGTTTGGCAGCACATCTTGGGGCACCCTATCTGCCCTTGCCACGCGCCGACGCGCATCGTCTGTCGGCGGTGTTGCAGTCTGCACTGGAATCCTGACATGGCGGCGCCCGAGATTCCTGCCGATTGGCCCTACCGCCGCGCGTCGCAGCACATCCAATGCGGACGCCATCTTTGGCATGTCCAGGACATTGGGACTGGCCCCCTGCTTTTGTTGATCCACGGTGCAGGTGGCGCCTCGCACAGTTTTCGCCATCTCATCCCTTTGCTCATTGGCGACTATCGCGTGATCACGCTGGATCTACCCGGTCAAGGGTTCACCGTCATGGGACCGGGCACAGCCTGCAACCTGGATGCGATGGCCACGGATATTGCGGCGCTGGCGGCGCAACAGCTCTGGGCACCTTTCGCCATCATCGGCCATTCTGCCGGGGCTGCGATTGCCCTGCGCGTGTCAGAACTCACCCCGCCCAAGGCAGTCATCGGCATCAACGCGGCCTTGGGCGGATTTGAAGGCATCGCCGGTTGGATGTTCCCTATCATGGCGCGTGTGCTTTCGCGCACTCCGCTAATTCCACAGGTTTTCAGCAAGCTGGCGGGCACCCCGCGGAAGGTTCATCAGTTGCTTGCGTCAACCGGTTCACAGATCGAACCCGCAGGCGAGGCGCAGTATCTGCATCTTTTGCGCATGCCCAGCCATATTGCAGCGACCTTGGCGATGATGGCGGATTGGAACCTGGACGCGCTTTTGCGCCGTCTGCCACGCATGACTCAGGCCTGCCTGTTGATTACGTCAAGCGCCGATCGGGCCGTTCCGCCCGAAGTGTCTGCGCGGGCGGCAGCCCGCATGCCAAATGCGCTGTGGCAGGATATCCCTGATTTCGGCCACCTCGTCCACGAAGAAGCAGCGGAGGCGGTTGCCGCCCTGATGCTTGCGTTTCTGCGGCGCAGCGAAATCTCGGGCATGGCAAAGACATGATCCGTTTCCAGAATGACAATTGCGGCGGTGTGGGCCAACGTTCTTGCGCCATCCGGACGCAAAATATCGCAACCCCACAACGCGCAAATATCTGCACGAATTGAGGCCCCCGATGACGAAACTTCTTTTGCGCGCTCTTGCCGGGGAGACCCTGGCC
>CAMFLG010000441.1 GCA_945957495.1 uncultured Pseudorhodobacter sp.
CATCCAGCCCATGCGTGCGTTTCAGGCGGCGGGCGCGGGCGGCGACCTGGCTGATCGGCAGGGCCGGGGTGTCGTCGATGTAAAGCGGGCAGGATTCCAGCGATTTCGCCGCCTCGACAAAGCGGCGGAATTCCTGTTCGGTCATATCGCCCCGGCGGATCTGTTCCGAGGGCACTTCCGACGCCTCTGACAGGATCCGCGCCGCCAGCTGTTCCGCGCTCATCTCCAGCGAAAAGAACCCCACCACGCCGCCTTCGACAGCACCTTCCGTGCCGTCATGGGTGCGGCCACGCCGGTAGGCCTTGGCGATGTTGAAGGCGATGTTGGTGGCCAGCGAGGTTTTGCCCATCGACGGACGACCCGCGAGGATCAGAAGGTCAGACGGATGCAGGCCGCCGAGTTTCTTGTCCAGATCAATCAGCCCGGTCGAGATGCCTGCAAGGCCGCCGTCGCGCTGATAGGCGGCGTTGGCCACGTTAACGGCGTCGGTTACGGCCTTGAGAAAGCTTTGAAATCCCCGTTCGGCAACGCCCTGTTCGCCCAGTTTGTAAAGCCGCTGTTCGGCCTCGATGATCTGCTCCTTCGGTTCGGAGTGAATTTCCACCTTGGCGGCCTTGGCGGAAATGTCGCGGCCCAGTGCGATCAACTCGCGGCGCACCGCCAGATCGTAGATCATCTGCGCATAGTCGCGCGCGGCATAGGCGGAAATCGCGGCACCTGCCAGCCGCACCAGATAGGCCGGGCCGCCCAGTTCGCGCAACCCGTCGTCATCCTCGAAAAAAGGCTTCAGCGTCACCGGCGAGGCCAGCGCGTTTTTCTGGATGCGGGCGGCGGCACGTTCAAAGATGCGCTGATGCACGGGGTCAAAGAAATGCTCGGGCTTCACCAGACTTGCGATGCGGTCATAGACATCGTTGTTGGTCAGGATCGCGCCCAGAAGCTGCTGTTCGGCCTCGATATTGTGCGGCAGGGTTTCGCCCTCAACAGCGGCTGCGGGCAGCATCGGGCGGAGCGTGGCGACTTCGTTCATGGCGATCCCTTTGGCATTCGGCTTTCGCCATAGCCCGACGCGGGGCTGGGGCGCAATCTGGGCAAGTCTGGGGATAAGCCGGTCGCGAATCGGCATATCGGGGGCGGCTGGGGTTCAGCCTACCACATCTGGGGTGTTCTTGTCGCGCATGCCACCAGCGGCGTGATTCTGGACGGCGGTTATCCCCACGCCGTCCACAGGGCCATGCACAGAAAAGCGCGCGCTATTTCGCGGCGCGCGCCGCTTGCCAGCCGCGGGGATCGTTCAGGAAAGCCTTAACCTCGGTCAGGGTTGCTGCGTCAAACGCGCCTTGGGCGCGGGCCTCTGCCAGAACATCCCACCAAGTGCAAAGGTGATGCAGCGCCACGCCATGATCGGCCAGCCGCTGCGTGGTTTCGGGGAAAATGCCGTAGTAAAAGATCACCGCCGTATGGGCACAGGTGGCGCCGGTTTCGCGGATGGCATCGACGAAGGACAGTTTCGATCCGCCATCGGTGGTCAGATCTTCGACCAGAAGCACGCGCTGACCTTCGGTCATCACGCCTTCGATGCGGGCGTTGCGGCCGTAGCCTTTCGGCTTTTTGCGCACATAGGTCATCGGCAGGGCCAGTCGTTCCGCCACCCAGGCGCCAAAGGGGATGCCCGCCGTCTCGCCACCCGCCACGTTGTCAAACGCCTCGAACCCTGCGTCGCGCATCACGGTGACGGTCAGGAAATCCATCAGCATCGCGCGGATGCGGGGGTAAGAGATCAGCTTGCGGCAGTCGATATAGGTCGGGCTGGGCAGGCCGGAGGCCAGGGTGAAGGGCGTCTCGGCGTTGAAATGCACCGCCTTGATTTCCAGCAGCGCACGGGCGGTCAGGCGGGCGATTTCGTCGCGCGCGGGAAAGCTGGTGGGGATCATGGTGGTTCCTTTCTGGGGCTTTCATCTTGGTCCAAATATCCCCGCCGGAGGCTCTTGCGGCTTGTTTCGGAAGCCTCCGGCGGGGATATTTAAGAACAGATGAAAGGGCTTGGCGTTTGGTCAGGCCTCGACGTGCCAATGCACGGCAAAGCCGGGGTTGAAGACGGTGACGGGGCCTGCCTCGGTCAGGATTTTCTCGGGGAAGGTCTGGGGCAGTTCGTGTTTGACAAGCGTGATGGTGGTTTCATTCACCGGCAGGCGGTAGAAGGCCGGGCCGTTCAGGCTGCTGAACGCCTCCAGCCGGTCCAGCGCGCCGTCTTCCTCGAACACATGCGCCAAAAGCGGCATGGTGTTGGTGGCGGTGAAGCAACCCGCGCAGCCGCAGGCGTGTTCTTTCAGCGCATCGACATGCGGCGCGGAATCGGTGCCCAGCATGAAGCGCGCCTCGCCAGAGGTCGCAGCGGCGCGCAGGGCCAGCCGGTGCTTTTCGCGCTTGGCGACGGGCAGGCAGTAGTAATGCGGTTTGATGCCACCGGCGAGGATGTGGTTGCGGTTGATGATCAGGTGATGCGTGGTGATCGTCGCAGCAAGGTCGGGGCCAGCGGCGCGGGCATAGGCCACGCCTTCCTCAGTCGTGATATGTTCCATCACCACGCGCAGACCGGGGATGCGGCGGCGCAGCGGGTCAAGGACGGTGTCGATGAACACGGCCTCGCGGTCAAAAATATCCACCGAGGGATCGGTGACTTCGCCGTGCAGGCACAAGGGCAGGCCGATTTCGGCCATTTTCTCCAGCACGCCCTGAACCTTGGCGAAATCCTTCACGCCGGAATGCGAATTGGTGGTGGCCCCGGCGGGGTAAAGTTTCACCGCCTTGACCAGACCGGAGGCGGCAGCGGCGGCCACATCGGCGGCATCGGTGCCTTCGGTTAGATAGAGGGTCATCAGGGGTTCAAAGCCTGACCCTGCAGGCCGCGCGGCCAGAATCCGGTCGCGGTAGGCTGCGGCCTGCGCGCCCGTCACCACCGGCGGCACAAGGTTGGGCATGATGATGGCGCGGGCGAAATGCCGGGTGGTTTCGGGCAGAACGCCCTGCAACATCGCGCCGTCGCGCAGATGCAGGTGCCAGTCGTCGGGGCGGCGGAGGGTGATGCTTTGGGTCATGCGCCTTCGGTTATCGCAAGCGGGCTGCGGTTTCCAGAGGCTTTGCGCTGTGGGCTGCGCTGGTGGTACGAGAGCCCGCCC
>CAMFLG010000442.1 GCA_945957495.1 uncultured Pseudorhodobacter sp.
GTGCAGGACGAATCCGACCGCATCGGCGTGCGCGTGGTGATCGAGTTGAAACGCGATGCGACGGCGGATGTGGTGCTGAACCAGTTGTTCCGCTTTACGCCGATGCAAACCTCGTTCGGCTGCAACATGCTGGCCCTGAACGGCGGTCGCCCGGAACAGTTGTCGCTGGCCGATTTCCTGCGCCATTTCATCACCTTCCGCGAGGAAGTTGTGGCCCGCCGCACCGCCTTTGAACTGCGCAAGGCACGCGAGCGCAGCCATATCCTGTGCGGTCTGGCCGTCGCCGTTTCCAACGTGGATGAGGTCGTGGCCACCATCCGCAGTTCTGCCGATCCGGCCGAGGCGCGCGAACGCCTGATGACGCGGCGTTGGCCTGCCGGGGATATTATCCCTTATATCAAGCTGATAGACGATCCTTCTCATCCAGTGAATGAGGATGGCACCTATAACCTGTCCGAGGCGCAGGCCCGCGCCATTCTGGATTTGCGCCTGCAACGCCTGACCGCCATGGGTGTGAAAGAGATCACCGACGAGTTGCAAGAGCTTGCCGCCAAGATCAAGGATTACCTTGAAATCCTGGGCTCTCGCGATCGCATCATGGCGATCATCTCGGATGAGCTGCGCGAGGTGAAAGCCGCCTTTGCCGTGCCGCGTCGCACCGAAATCGTCGATTGGGGCGGCGATATGGACGACGAGGATCTGATCGAACGCGAAGACATGGTCGTCACCATCACCAGCGGCGGCTATATCAAACGCACGCCGCTGATCGAATTCCGCAGCCAGAACCGTGGCGGCAAGGGCCTGTCCTCGATGGCGACGAAAGAGGACGATGTGGTGACAACCCTGTTTGTCGCCAACACCCACACCAACCTGTTATTCTTCACCACCGACGGCATGGTGTACAAACTGAAAACCTGGCGTCTGCCGCTGGCCGGGCGCACCGCCAAGGGCAAGGCGATGGTCAACATCCTGCCGATCGCCGCCGGCATCAGCATCGCGGCCCTCATGCCCGTCGATGCGCCAGAGGCAGACTGGGACAATCTGCAGATCGTCTTTGCCACCTCGGACGGCGATGTGCGGCAGAACGATCTGTCCGATTTCACCAATGTCAAACGCAACGGCAAGATCGCGATGAACCTGCCTGAAGGCGTCACGCTGGTAAACGCGGCCATTGCGGATGAGAATGACGATGTGATGCTGGTGACGGCGCTTGGCCGCGCCATCCGCTTCCCCACCACAGAGATTCGCGTGTTCAAATCGCGCGGCTCCACCGGCGTGCGCGGCATTCGCGTCGGCGCGGGTGATCGCGTGGTGTCGATGTCGATCATCCGGCATTTCGAGGCGGACCCCGCCGAACGCGAAGCCTACCTCAAACAGCGCCGTCTGATGGCGGGCGCCCCCGAAGAGGAAAGCGAAGCCGACGACGAAGAGGTGGCAACACCGCTGGGTCAGCTTTCTACCGAACGCTATGCCGAAATGTCGGCATCCGAGGATCTGATCCTGACCATCACCCAATCGGGTTCGGGCAAACTGTCGTCCAGCCACGATTATCCGGTGCGCGGACGCGGCGGCATGGGGGTGAAGGCGATGGACGGGGCCATGCGCGGCGGGCCGCTGGTGGCATCTTTCAAGGTTGAACTTTCTGACCAGATCATGCTTGCTACGTCCACGGGTCAGTCGATTCGCGTGCCGGTTGAGCAAATCTCGTTCCGTTCCCGTTCCGCCGGTGGCGTAAAGGTTTTCAACGTGGGTCAAGATGAAGAGGTGGTGTCAGTCGCCCGCGTTGCCGAACAGGGCGACGCTGACTGAACGCCCCATCTCCGACGCACGAAACATAGCGGCCGCCTGAGCGCATCAGGGGCCGCATTCCTTCTGATGCATCGGAGAGAACAGTGCCCAATTGGGACGATATGCGTTATTTGCTGGCCGTTGCCCGCAGGGGCAGCATGGCTGCGGCGGCAGACCAGCTTGCGACGAACGCCGCAACCGTGTCGCGCCGGATGCAGAACCTGTCCGAGGCTTTGGGCTTTTCGCCCCTGATCAAGTCTCCCGAAGGTTGGAAAGTCAATCCGCTGGTGTCACCGCTGCTGCGCGCAGCAGAAGATTTCGATCAGTCGATCCGGGCGTCGAGATCGCTGGTCGCGGCAGAGCAGGTTGCGACGGTCACAACGCTCAAAGTTGGCTGTGCCCCGATCTATTCCACCACGGTGGTGATCCCGCGGACGGTGTATTTGCGCGAAAATCTGCCAAATGTCGCGCTGTCCTTTCATACCCGCCTGACGGGCGAAGGCTTGGGCGACTATGATCTGATCGTCACCAATGCTGCGCCACTGAAGGGCCGGTTGATCCGCAAAAAGCTGAAATCCGTCACCTACGGCATCATGGGCCTCCACCCGGTCAGCCCGGATCAGAACTGGATCGGCATCTGTGACGCGCTGGTTGACGACCCGGCGATGAAGATGGTTGCCAACTATTTTGACCGCCCGCCAATCCTGTGCTTCACCCATTTCGATCAGGTGCGCGCGGCAATGATCTCGTCAGGACTGCCCGGGCTTTTGCCGATAAGCAACAGCTTTGGCGACAGTCCGCTTCAACTTCTGGACGATCCGTCCACCCAGATCAGCTTTGATCGCTGGCTGTGTTACCATGAAACCCGGCGCGGCGATGAAGGGCTGGAATCCTTTGTAAAATGGTTGGTGCAAGCTGACCGCGAGGCCAGCAACTGACGATCTTTGCAGCGCCACAGTTGCGAAAATCGACATTTTCACCCGCGACTTAGGCCGCCATACTCTCCTTTAAGATGAACGTTAAGGAGAAGAGCCATGTTGATCCGTTCGGTGATTTCCCTGTGCTCCCGCATGATTTTGGCGGCAATCCTGATGACCCATGTGGTGTTGAGCGTGGCGGGCTTTGACAGCCCGTTCGTGTCATCCAATGCCACGCTGTTTCTTGAAACCTCGGGCGGCCTGCCGCTGCACGCCTTGGCCCATGCGCTGACCTTTGTGGCGGCGATCTGGGTGCTGTTCGGCATCCAGACCCGGATCGCCGCGATTGTCGGGCTGGTCGCCTATGGGCTGTGCCTGCGGGCGGATCTGTCGTCGCCGGGGCTGGCGCTGCCGCTGAGCATTGGCCTGATCGTCTGCATGATCGGCGGCGGACGTTTTTCCAT
>CAMFLG010000443.1 GCA_945957495.1 uncultured Pseudorhodobacter sp.
GCCCTATGCCACGATCGTTGCCGAAGCCTTCGGTGAAAACACCGATTTCAAAACCCCGGTCGTTGAAGGCGGCGGTTCGGGCGCAGGCCGTCAGAAGTTCTGCCAAGGCGTTGGCGAAGGCTTCATCGACATTGCCAACTCTTCCTCGCGCATCAAGCAGTCTGATATCGACACCTGCACGGCGAACGGCGTGACCGAGATCATGGAAGTGCGCTTTGGCTATGACGGCATCGTTTTCGCCTCGGACATCAAGGGCGCCGACTTTGCCCTGACCCCGTCGGACGTGTTCCTGGCGCTGTCGGCGCAGATCGTCAAGGACGGCAAGGCCGTGGCCAACACCAACAAGACCTGGGCCGATGCCAACCCGGCGCTGCCCGCGCAAGACATTCTGGCCTTCATCCCCGGCACCAAGCACGGCACGCGTGAAGTGTTCGACACCAAGGTTCTGGAAGCAGGCTGCAAGGACACCGGCGCCTATGACGTGTTCCTCGCCGCCTCGACCGGCGCCGATGACGACGCCAAGAAGAAAGAAGCCACCGCTGCCTGCATGACCACCCGCACCGATGGCGCGTCCGTGGACATCGACGGCGACTACACCGAGACGCTGTCGCGCATCGCCGCCAACCCGACCGCCGTTGGCGTGTTCGGCCTGTCCTTCTACGAAAACAACACCGACAAGCTGAAAGTGGCAACCGTGGACGGCATCGTGCCGTCGGTGGAAACCATCTCGAAGGGCGAATACCCGGTGTCGCGTCCGCTGTACTTCTACGTCAAGAAGGCCCACATCGGCGTGATCCCCGGCCTGAAAGAATATGTCGAGTTCTTCCTGTCTGACGACATGGCAGGCCCCGGCGGTGTATTGGCTGATTACGGTCTGGTTCCCGATCCGGAACTGGCCGCAACCCAAGCCGCTGTCGCTGCCGAGACCGTCATGGGTCCGTTGAACTAAGTCAAATCATTGGGGGTGCGGGACTGTCCCGCGCCCCTTTCTCTTGCTTGATGGAAACCCCATGAGCCTTGGCCTTCTGTGTTTGATCCTGCTCGCCCTGGCGGCGATCGGGTATTTTGTCGGGCGTGCGCGCGCTGTGGCGCAAGTGGACGGCGACATTCGCAAATTGCATTCCCTGCCGCCGTTCTATGGCCGGATCACGGCCCTGCTGACGGTGGTTCCGGCGTTTCTGCTGATCGCGGTCTGGCTGCTGGTGCAGCCCGCTTTTATTGAATCACATTCTTTCTCGCTTATTGCGCCCGAGGATCTTCCGGCGGGCAAATCGGCGGAACTGGTGATGGCGGATGTGCGCCGCATCGCCTCGGGCATTTCGGTTCTGCAGGCCAAGGGGCAGGATACAGAGGCCCTTGTGGCCGACCCGGCCCAGTTGAAGGCGGCGCTGAACGCGGCTGGGGTGGTTCTGGAAACCGAACCGACGCCCTCGACGCTGGCCGCCGCAGCGGCGCTGCGCAGCGATGCCGCACATTCGCGGCTGTATATGACCATCGCGGCACTGGGGCTGGCGGTCGCAGGCCTGGGGTTCGGGATAAGCCGGATTTCCCCGCAATACCGCGCGCGCAACGCCACCGAACGCTTTGCGATGTGGGTGCTGATCGGCTGTTCGCTGATCGCGGTGCTGACCACGGTGGGGATTGTCGCCTCGCTGTTGTTCGAATCCATCCATTTCTTCCGGCTGTATCCGATCACCAGCTTCCTGTTCTCGACCACATGGGAGCCGAAGTTTGGCGGTGGATCGACGCTGGGCATCGTGCCCTTGCTGTGGGGCACGCTCTACGTTTCGGCGATCTCGCTTCTGGTGGCGGTGCCGATTGGTCTGATGTCGGCGATCTATCTGGCCGAATATGCGTCAAAATCTGTGCGGTCCTGGGTGAAGCCCGCGATCGAGATTCTGGCCGGTATCCCGACCATCGTGTACGGGCTGTTCGCGCTGATCACCGTGGGCCCGCTGCTGCGCGATTACTTTGCGCAGCCCTTGGGTCTGGGCAATTCGTCGTCCTCGGTGATGACGGCAGGTCTGGTGATGGGGGTGATGGTGATCCCCTTCGTGTCCTCGCTTTCGGATGACATCATCAACGCCGTGCCGCAATCGCTGCGCGATGGCTCGCTGGGGCTGGGGGCGACGCCTTCGGAAACCATCAAACAAGTGGTGTTCCCGGCGGCGCTTCCCGGCATTGTCGGCGCAATCCTTCTGGCCGCCAGCCGCGCGATTGGGGAAACCATGATCGTGGTCTTGGGGGCAGGGGCCGCCGCACAGATGTCGCTGAACCCGTTTCAGGCGATGACAACGGTGACGGTGAAGATCGTCAGCCAACTGACCGGCGACACCGAATTTGCCAGCCCTGAAACGCTGGTGGCCTTTGCGCTGGGTCTGACGCTGTTCGTGATGACCCTGACCCTGAACATCATCGCATTGGTTATCGTGCGCAAATACCGGGAGCAATACGAATGACCGCCCGTACCGCAGACAGCAGAGTGTCGCTTTTCGCGCAGGACGCCCGCACCCGAAGCCGCAACGCGGCGGAAAAGCGGTTCCGCATCTATGGCGCCTCTGCCATCACCATCGCGCTGCTGGCGCTGGTGTGGTTGCTGATCTCGATCTTTTCCAACGGCTCACCGGCCTTCCGGCAGACCTTTCTGGATTTCCCGGTGACGCTAAGCGCCGATGTGCTGGACAAGGCGGGCAACCGCAATCCGGCCGAAATGGCCAAGGTCACGACCGTGGGCTATGGCAAGCTTCTGGCACAGTCGCTGGAAGATGAAATGCAGGCCAAGGGCTTGGATATTTCGGGGCTGACACCGAAGGAACTGGCCAAGCTGATTTCCGAGGAAAGCCCTGCCACCCTGCGCAACAAGGTGCTGGCGGACCCCACGCTGATCGGCACCACCATCACCTTCCGCGCCTTGGCAGCCGGGCGGGTGGACGGCTACTTTAAGGGCCGCGTCACCATGGAATCGGCGGCTTTGGACAAGAACGTCTCGCCCGAACAGTTGAAACTGGCGGATGAGATGAAGCGCGTGGGTATCCTGACCATCGCGTTCAACCCGGGCTTTCTGACCATGCCGGATGCGTCCGACAAACGGCCAGAGGCGGCGGGTCTGGGCATCGCGATCATCGGTTCGCTTTACATGATGTTCGTGGTGCTGGTGCTGGCGCTG
>CAMFLG010000444.1 GCA_945957495.1 uncultured Pseudorhodobacter sp.
TCCACCTACCGCGCCGCCGACGGCTTCTTTGTCATCGCGGCGGGCAATGACGCGATGTTTGCCGAACTGTGCGATGTGCTGCACCTGCCTTTGGCCAGTGACCCGCGCTTTGTCACCAACGCCGCGCGCTGCGAAAATCACGCCCTGCTGAAACGCCTGATCGAGGCTGTGACCCTTGGCCATCCCGTCGATCACTGGATCACGACGCTGGAGGCCGCCAACCTGCCCACCGCCCGCGTGCAAGATATGGCGCAGGTGCTGCGCGACCCGCAACTGCTGGCCCGCAACATGGTGCTGCCGGTGGCCGCCAACCCCGGCGGCCCCGCCTTCACCGCCCCCGGCAACCCGATCAAGATGTCTACCCTGCCCGAAATCACCGCCCGCGCCCCGGCCCCGCGGCTGGACGGCGACCGTCAGGCGATCCTGGCATGGGCAAAGGGCGCAGACGCCCCTTGATATGCCGCGAACAGGCAATGATACGGCGCAGTTGCAGCTTAAAACCAGATCAAGAACCGCAAGAGGTACGCATGACAGCCCCGGTCATGGTCGATGAACGCGACCGACCCGAAGAAACGTGGCAAGACCCGTCGCGCGGCAGCATCCGCTGGAAAACGCTATTGTCCGGCGATGTCACCGCGTCGGAAAAGCTGGTCTGCGGCATTGCGATCATGGACGCGGGCGAAACCTTTGCCCTGCATTCCCACCCCGACCCAGAGCTTTACTTTGGCCTGGAGGGCGAGGTTGATGTGCATATCAACGGCACCGTTCACCGCCTGAAACCGGGGATTGCCCTGTTCATTCCCGGCAATGCCGTGCATGGAGTCATCCATGCCGATCAACCGGTGCGCTGGTTCTACACCTTCGCTGCCAACGCCTTTGCCGACATCGCCTATACATTCGCCTGAGCCCGAGGACGCCATGACCGACGCCGCCACCGACGCACTTGTCATCTTCACCCCTTCGGGGAAACGCGGCCGCTTTGCGCTTGGCACGCCGGTGCTGACGGCGGCGCGGCAGTTGGGCGTCGATCTGGATTCGGTTTGCGGCGGGCGCGGCATCTGTTCGAAATGCCAGATCACCCCGGGCTATGGCGAATTTGCCAAGCACGGGCTGACGGTCGAAGCCGACGCGCTGTCGGACTGGAATTCGGTCGAGGAACGCTACAAATCCAAACGCGGCATGATCGACGGTCGCCGTCTGGGCTGTCAGGCCAAGGTCATGGGCGATGTGGTCATCGACGTGCCGCCGGAATCTCAGGTCCACAAACAGGTGATCCGCAAATCCGCCAGCCAGCGCGAGATCATCATGGATCCCGCCACCCGCGCGCTTTATGTCGAGGTGGCTGAACCTGACATGCACGAACCCACCGGCGATTTTGAACGGCTTGTGACCGCGCTGCAGGAACAATGGGGCGTGGGCGAAGTCGCCGCCGAACTGCCGATCCTGCGCCGCCTGCAACCGGCGCTGCGCAAGGGCGAATGGAAAGTCACCGTCGCCCTGCACAAGGGCAATCACGACGCCCGCCACCGCATCCTGGATATCTGGCCCGGCTTTCACGAAGGCGCCTTGTATGGCCTTGCCATCGACCTAGGCTCAACCACTATCGCCGCCCACCTCTGCGATCTGCGCGACGGCGCGGTTCTGGCCTCTGCCGGGGTGATGAACCCGCAGATCCGCTTTGGCGAAGACCTGATGAGCCGGGTGTCCTACGCCATGATGAACCGCGGCGGCGATCAGGAAATGACCACCGCCGTCCGCACCGCGCTGAACGGCCTTGTGCAGTCAATCTCGACCGAGGCGAAAATCGACCCGGCCTCAATTTACGAACTGGTGTTCGTCTGCAACCCGGTCATGCATCACCTTCTCCTAGGCATCGACCCGGTCGAACTGGGTCAGGCGCCCTTCGCACTGGCCACCTCGGGCAGTCTGGTGCTGGACGCGCACGATCTGGATCTGAAGGCGGTCAACCACGCGGCCCGCGTCTATATCCTGCCTTGCATCGCGGGGCACGTTGGCGCCGATTGCGCCGCCGTCGCCCTGGCGGAAGAGCCGAACAAATCCGAAGACATGGTGCTGATCGTCGATGTCGGCACCAATGCCGAAATCCTGCTGGGCAACAAGACCCGGGTGCTCGCCTGTTCCTCGCCCACCGGCCCCGCCTTTGAAGGCGCGCAGATCAGCAGCGGCCAACGCGCCGCCCCCGGCGCCATCGAACGGGTCGAAATTGACCCCACCACCAAGGAACCCCGCTTCCGCGTCATCGGATCAAACCTGTGGTCCACCGACCCGGGCTTTGCCGAGGCCACCGCGCAGACCGGCATCACCGGAATCTGCGGATCGGGGATTATCGAGGCTGTGGCCGAAATGCGCATGGCCGGTCTGGTCGATCAGGGCGGCCTGATCGGCGGCCCCGATCAAACCGGCACGCCGCGTTGCATCGCCGAAGGTCGCACCCATTCCTACGTCCTGCATGACGGCACCGCCGACGGCGGCCCGCTGATCACCGTGACGCAGGGCGATATTCGCGCCATTCAGCTTGCCAAGGCAGCACTTTATGCCGGGGCCAAGCTGTTGATGGATGAAATGGGCGTGGGCACGGTGGATAAAGTCACCCTTGCCGGGGCTTTTGGCGCGCATATCAGCCCGAAACATGCCATGGTGCTGGGCATGATCCCGGATGTGAAACTTGATCGCGTCATCTCTGCCGGCAACGCCGCAGGCACCGGCGCGCGCATCGCCCTGTGTAACGTCGCCGCCCGCGATTATATCGAGGCGACGGTGCATCAGATCCACAAAGTCGAAACCGCCATCGAGCCGCGCTTTCAAGAGCATTTTGTCAATGCCAGCGCCATTCCCAACGCCGTCGATACCTTCCCCGAACTGTCGCAAATCGTGACCCTGCCCGAGGTCAGCTTCAACACCTCTGGCTCGGGCGGTGCGGGTGGACGGCGGCGGCGCGGATGAACTCAGGCCGGGTCATAGCGATGGATGACCCCATCGCTGCCCTGCTGGGTCAGGTGGCCGCCCAAGACCGCGCGGCCTTTCGCGGCATATATTCGGCGACCGCCCCGAAACTCATGGGGGTTCTCTTGCGTATCTTGGGCAACCGGGCCGAAGCGGAGGATGCCTTGCAGGAAGTTTTCACCAGAGTTTGGCTGCAC
>CAMFLG010000445.1 GCA_945957495.1 uncultured Pseudorhodobacter sp.
TGGGCTCGGAGATGTGTATAAGAGACAGGCACGGATCAGATCTTCGCGGTCAACCATGCTCGGACCATGCACCTGCGAGTTCGGCAATCAACGCGGGGTGCTGAGGTGCCAAAATGACAACCCGCCGCCCTTCATCTTCCGACGCCAGCGCAAGTCGAATGGCGGATTTCGGGGCGGCACTGCCCAGCCGATCCGGCCATTCAATCAGGCAGATCGCTGAATCGAAAGCCTCTTCCAGCCCAAGCTCTGCCACCTCATCCACATGCGAAAGACGGTAAAGATCGGCATGCCAGATTTCAACATCGGCCTGATAGGTCTGCACCAAGGTGAAGGTGGGCGAGGGCACATCCTCCATCCGCCCAAGCCGTGCCCGGATGAAAGCGCGGGCCAGATGGCTTTTCCCGGCGCCGATCGGCCCCTCAAGCAGCAGGCAGTCACCGGGCCGCAGCCGTTCGGCCAGCCAGGCACCTAGCCGATCCGTATCGGCCTCGTGTGGCAAAAAGAAACTGACAGAGGTTGCGGTCTTGTTCATGGCGCGAGTCTAGCGTGGGCGTCTGCGACCGCAAGCCGGGAAAGCCTCAGGCGGTCTGCATAGACCCAGTGTCATTTCGCTGGGGCTGACTCGCCTCTGATGCCGGGTGCGGTCGGAAGGCAGCCAAGGTTGCGCCGCCGGCCAGCGGTGAAAAAGTGCAGGCAAGTGATCTGCCATCCAGCAGTCGTGCAGTGGCGTCCCAGCTGATGCGGTCGCCAAGGGTCGCCACATAGTCCTCAAATTCTGACCAAAGGCCGCTTGGTACGGTGACGGCACGCCAATGCTCGGCGAGCTTGCGCAACGTGCTGCGTTCCAGCGTTTCGACAGGATCGTGCGCCCAAAGACTCGAATAGGCCAGGTTGGACATCACCAAGTGTCCGGACGGCGAGAATACCGCAAGCGCCATATCCATCTGATCAATCACTGACTGCCCAAGTTCCAGGTCCGCGCGATAGCGGCGGGTGCGCATTACTTCGGACGATATATCCTCAATCATAATCGAAAGCGCGCCGTTCGGGTGCGGGCGCCCGATCACCCGAAAGGTCTGCCCGTCCGAGAGTGCCCAAGTCTCTTCATAACGGTCCGAGGCTGCAGCCTTTTCCATTTCCACGATCTGCCTGCGCCAGCTGCGATAGTCTTTTGGCTCTGGCAGCATCTTGCGTTCACGCAGGGCATCCAGAACCGCCAAAAGGCTTGGCCGCATCGTCAGAAAATCAACTGGCAGCCCCGTCAGATCGGCAAGCGCCGGATTGAACAGCTGCAGTTTGCGCTGCGCGTCGAAAATGGCCAGGCCGATGGGCAGTTGCGCAAAGGTCTTGGTCAGAATCTGCATGAAACTGTTCAGGCTGGCTTCGGCATGCTGCGTCGCATCGGCAGAACTGGCAAAGAACAGGCGGTTTTCGCCAATGATGTTCTCGGAAATCTCGAACCAAAACTTTTCGCCACTGGCCGTGGTCAAGCTGTGACGAAGCGCGTTTCCCAGACCGTTCGGTGCTGAGCGTGATGCGAAGAGCTGTGGTATCGGCCAGCCGAGGACGGCAACCTCGGGACTTAGCCTTGTGATCCAGGTCAGGTAAGAAAGGTTGGCCCAGACAACTTCGCCCTCAGTGTTCTCCTGCCAGACCAGATTTGGCTCTGCTCCGCTAACCGCGCGCAAGAGCGTCAATTCTTCTGCCATGGCCGCGTAGGCCAGAATGTCCATGATACTGCGCTGACTTGAAAGGGAAATCCGGGTCAATCCACCGACATGTTCGGCTAGCAAAGATAGCGGCCTGGATTGGTCTGTCGCCACTTGGCGGAAAATCCCATCTGTCGAAAGCCGCCCCAGTGCGGCATCAACGCCTGCAAAGCGCGGTTTCAGGTAAGCCATCAACCGCGCCCAATCACCTCCCCTTATCGGACTGGAAGCAAGCAGCGCGCGCCCGGCTGGAGTGGCGTCAATCAGACTTTCGGCATCAAACAGAAAGACGACGCGCCCATCATCGGCAGACAAAAGATCCGATTGGCGACCCGATGTGCGAAGGGAAAGGAAATATTGCGTCACTATCGCAAACGTCGCGGCCAGAGCGGAAGAGCCAAGGACAAAGAGTGCAGTCCAAAGATCCAAAGGCATCCTATCCCTCAATTGCGGCGGCGTACCTCAACTTAGGGAAGAGTGCGTTAATAAGGTATTAATTCAATATGCGAAATCCAGTCAAACCGTGGAATTAGCGAATGTTCGCAGGATTTTCGCCCAAGGCACCGCTAGATGTAACCTCGATGGCATCTCGGGGCCAAATGACCTCAACTACCGCACCGCCACGTTCGGGGCGCTCTTCTGGTGACAGAAATGGGTCGGATGCGTTGGCGAAGGACAGGGCCGCCCCAGTCCGTTCCAACAGCGTCTTGGCAATGAACAGCCCCAAACCCATGCCTTCATAGCCGGGGCGCTCTTGATGCTCCTGCCCCGGTTTTGAGCGCAGGAACGGATCGCCGATGCGGCCGATCACCTGTGGTGGAAATCCGTCGCCGTCATCAATGATCCGCAGAACAACCCGGTCGTTTGAATAGAGCGCGTCAATCCAAACCCGCTGGCGCGCAAAGCCGACGGCATTTTGCACAAGATTCCGCAGCCCATGGATCACCTCTGGCCGACGGGAGATGCTGGGCTCGGCACCGTCGCCACTTCCAGAAGCCTGCACCGAAAAGGCAATAGCGACTCCGCGCCCGGTATGAGGTTCTGATGCCTCGCGCAAAACGGCGGACAACGGTGCGCTGCGCAAATGGGTGTCGTCCTTGCCCAGTTTGCCCATAGACCGCAGGATGTCGCGGCAGCGATCAACCTGCTCTGCGATCAGCTTGGCGTCGTCAACCAACCCGGGAACTACAGCCAGATCTTCGATCATTTCAGTGCTGACCAGTTTGATCGTGGCCAGCGGCGTTCCCAACTCATGCGCGGCGGCGGCAACCACGCCGCCCAGATCTGTCAGCTTTTGCTCGCGCGCCAAAGCCAGCTGTGTTGCCAACAGCGCATCGGACATCGAATGCATTTCCGTTGCAATCCGGCGGGCGTAGAGGCCCAGAAATGCAATCCCGATCAGAATCGCCAGCCAGAACCCAAATTCGAATAGCACTGGAACGGCAAATTC
>CAMFLG010000446.1 GCA_945957495.1 uncultured Pseudorhodobacter sp.
GGCTTCACGGGCCTCTGGACCGCCTATTATCTGAAAAAGTCAAATCCAGCCCTAGATGTGCTGGTGATTGAAAAGGAATTCGCAGGTTTTGGTGCATCGGGCCGCAACGGCGGCTGGTGCATGGGCACCTTCGCCTGGAACCACGAGGCCTATGCCCGCGCCACCAGCCGCGCTGAAGTGCTGGAAATGGTCAAGGAACTTGAAACCACCGTTCCCGAAATCACCCGTATCTGCGCCGAAGAGGGCATTGATGCCGATATCGTTCCGTCCGAGGAATTGATGATCGCCACCAACCCGGCGCAACTGGTGCGGATGCGGGCAGAGGTCGCGCATCATCAGCATTGGGGCGACGCCCACCGCGTGCGGGAACTTTCCCCGCAAGAGGTGACGCAACGCATCTCGATCCCGAATGTCCTTGGCGCCATGGTCGTGACCGGTATGGCGCGGGTGCAGCCCGCCAAGCTGGTGCGCGGTCTGGCCGAGGCCTGCGAACGGCTGGGCGTGCGCATCGCCGAATCCACCGAAGTCCTCAGCTATGACAGCGGCGAGGTCATTACCCCGAAATCCGTCGTCAAAGCCCCGATCATCCTGCGCTGCACCGAGGGTTTCACTGCCACAATCGCTGGCCACAAACGCGAATGGCTGCCGCTGAACTCTGCCCAGATCGCCACCGTGCCCCTGCCGCCCGAGGCTTGGGAGAAAATCGGCTGGGATGGCCGCGAGTTGATCGGCGACATGAAGAACGCCTATTGCTACTGCCAACGCACCCGCGAAGGCCGCATAACCGTCGGCGCGCGCGGCGTGCCCTATAAATACGCCAGCCAGATGGACAAGAACGGTGAACCCGATGCTGAAACCATCCGCCGCCTGACAGAGATTCTGCACACGCATTTCCCCGAGGCCGCGAAATACCCCATCGACCACGCCTGGTGCGGCGTGATCGGCGTGCCGCGCGACTGGTGCGCCACCGTGGGGCTGGATAAGAAAACCGGCCTTGGCTGGGCCGGGGGCTATGTCGGCGTCGGCGTTTCCACCTCTAACCTCGCAGGTCGCACGCTGGCCGATCTGGCGCTTGGCCGCGACAGCAAGATCACCAAATTGCCTTGGGTCAACCGCCGTGTGCGGCAGTGGGAGCCTGAACCCTTCCGTTGGTTCGGCGTGCATCTGATGTACAAACTGCTGCACATCGCCGACAACCGCGAAACCCGTCTGGGTGGCCCACCGTCAAAATTCGCGGCTTTTGGCAACTGGCTGACCGGCCGGCATTAGCACCGCGCCGGTCAGGCCCCCGCGCATCAGGTCAGATTGGCCCGCAAGAACGCAATCGTGCGATCCCAGGCCAGCGTCGCCGCCGCCTCGTCATAACGCGGGGTGGAATCGTTGTGGAAGCCGTGGTTGACGCCCTCGTAAATGAACGCTTCATAGCGCGTGCCCGCCGCCTGCAGCGCCGCCTCATAGGCGGGCCAACCGGCATTCACCCGCTCATCCAGACCGGCATAATGGATCAAAAGCGGCGCCTTGATCCGCGCCACATCCGCCGCATCCGGCTGGCGGCCATAAAACGGCACCGCAGCCGCCAGTTCCGGATAGGCCACGGCGGCGGCATTGGCGACCCCGCCGCCGTAGCAGAACCCGATGATCCCGACCCGCCCTGTGGACTGATCCAACGCCATCAGCCATTCCACGGCGGCAAAGAAATCATTCATCAGCTTGGTCGGATCAACCTTCGCCTGCAAGTCGCGCCCAGCCTCGTCATTGCCGGGATAGCCCCCAACTGAGGTCAGCCCATCCGGGGCCAGCGCCAGAAACCCCGCCTTGGCCAGCCTGCGCGCCACATCCTCGATATAGGGGTTCAGCCCGCGGTTCTCATGCACCACCACCACGCCCGGCAACTTGCCCGTGGCCCCGGCGGGCCGCACCAGATAGCCCTTCACCGTGCCAGTGCCGTTGGGCGAAGGGTAGGCGATGGTTTCGCCTACAATCCCCGGATCATCGGCGGCCACCTGCATCGCCAGGGCATAATCCGGGCTCATCATCCCCAAAATCGCCGCCGCCGTCAGTCCGCCCACCGTGTATCGCCCGGCCTTTTCCAGAAATTCCCGTTTGGAAATGCGGCCATGCGCGTAGAAATCATACAGTTCCAGCAATTCGGGGCTAAAGTCTTTCGCGGTCATCCGGGTCATCGTCATCTCCGATCCTGTGGCTGTGAAAGCGAAAAGCCTAAGCTGGAAAGCACCAAAAATCATGTCACAGATGCGTCAGTGGCCCAGGCCGCCCGGCGCCGCCGCCCGGAACCTGAGTCCCGCACGCCACACTCTGCCACGATATGCGGTGGTCACAAATTGGCCGCTAGGCGAACCATGGGATTTGGCGCTAGGGTCTGTGGATAACTCGGGAGCTATACCCGAGACCTGAGGCAGTAACGAAAAAACAAGCAAGGAGGGAGCCGATGCGCTGCCCATTCTGCGGCAATATCGACACGCAAGTGAAAGACAGCCGACCCGCCGAGGATCACGTCTCGATCCGCCGCCGCAGGTTCTGTCCGGCCTGCGGTGGCCGCTTTACCACCTACGAACGCGTGCAACTTCGCGATCTGGTGGTGGTGAAAACCTCTGGCAAGCGCGAGGATTTCGACCGCACCAAGCTGGAACGTTCGATCCGCATCGCCATGCAGAAGCGTCCGATTGATCCCGAACGCATCGACCAGATGATTTCTGGCATCGTGCGGCGTCTGGAATCCCTCGGCGATACCGATATCTCGTCCAAGGTGATCGGTGAAATCGTGATGGAATCCCTCGCCCGGATCGACACGGTGGCCTACGTCCGCTTTGCCTCGGTTTACAAGAACTTCCAGGCCGCAGACGATTTCGACCGTTTCGTGTCCGAACTCCGCCCCGGCAGCGCAGCCGAAGAGTGAGCGATCAAGACCACATGGCCCATGCCCTGCGCCTTGCCGCGCGGGGCTTGGGTCGTACCTGGCCCAACCCGGCCGTAGGCTGCGTCATCGTCAAGGACGGCATCCTGCTGGGCCGCGGCTGGACACAACCCGGCGGGCGCCCGCATGCCGAAACCATGGCGCTGGCGCAGGCGGGGCAGGCCGCGCGTGGCGCCACCGCCTATGTCACGCTGGAACCCTGCG
>CAMFLG010000447.1 GCA_945957495.1 uncultured Pseudorhodobacter sp.
GTTCTGGATGCGGTGATCGGTGGGTCGTTCTTTGCGCCATGGCCGGGCACGGCGGGGCTGGTGGCGGAACTTGCGCATCGCTTGGCCGAGGTGCCCGATTACGAACGCCAGCTTGATGCCACCCGGCGGTGGATGAAGGAATGGCATTTCCGCGTCGGGGTGCATCATCTGCGTGGGTTGATCGACGGTTTCGAGGCCGCCAAGCAATATGCCGATCTGGCCGAGACGGTGATTGCCGCGCTCTGGCCGGTGGTGGTGGCCGAGTTTGCCGCCAAACATGGGCCGCTGCCGGGGCGCGGCGCGGTGATTCTGGGTATGGGCAGTCTGGGGGCAGGGCGGCTGAACGCCAGCTCTGACCTTGACCTGATCCTGATCTACGATGCCGCCGGGGTGGACATGTCGGACGGCAAACGCCCCTTGGCGGCGCGCGCCTATTACGCGCGGCTGACGCAGGCCATGGTTACGGCGATGTCGGCGCAGATGGCGGAAGGGCGGCTTTATGAGGTGGACGTGCGCCTGCGCCCCTCGGGCCGGCAGGGGCCGGTGGCGACATCGCTGGAAAGCTTCCGATCCTATCAGGAAGCCGAAGCCTGGACCTGGGAACACCTTGCGCTGACCCGGGCGCGGGTGATGGCGGGGGATGCGGGCCTTGCGGATGAGGTTGAAGGGTTCCGGCGCGACGTGATCGCGCGCAAAGGGCAGGGCGACAGGGTTCTGGCCGATGTGGCGGACATGCGTGCAAGGCTGGCCGCAGCCAAGCCCGGCAGCGGCGGCTGGGATGCGAAATTCGGCCCCGGCAAGCTGATGGACATTGAACTTCTGGCGCAAACGCTGGCCCTGACCACGGGCAGCGCGGCGCGGCAGGTCGAACGCCAGATCGCCGCTGGCGCAAACGCTGGCAAACTGTCGCAATCGGATCAGACGATTGTGCTGACGGCCTACAGGCTGTGCTGGCGATTGCAGGCTGCGGCCCGGCTGTTGTCTGACAAGCCGCTGGACCCGGCGGGTCTGGGCATCGGCGGGCAGGCATTCCTGCTGCGCGAAACCGGTTATCCGACGGCAGAGGCGCTGTCGGCGGATCTGGCGGAAAAAACCGGGCTTGCCGAAGCGGCGATTTCGGCGCAGCTGAAAGGCTGAATGATGGGAAGGCGCGCGATGGATCTGAAGGATGCGGACCCCAAGGGTCTGGTGCGGGAAAGCTATGCGATCGAGGGCATCACCATGGGCGAATGCCGGTCGATCTTTATTGACTGGGTGCTGAGCCTGCCCGCCGTGGTGGACACACCCGACTGCCTGCGCACGCTACTGGCGCAGTATGGCGGCGCCAACCCCGGCCACCCGATGACGCAAGTGCTGACAGAGGCGCTGACCACGCCCGAAACCCCCAGACGGCGCGGTGGCCGCACTGGCCGGGGTTTCGCTAATCCTTAGGGTTCATTGGCCCTTGGCCGCCGCTTCCAGCCCGGCGATATCCAGCTTGATCATCCCCATCATCGCCTGCATCACCCGACCGCTATCGTCGGATTTCAACAAACGCGGCAGGGCGCGCGGAATGATCTGCCACGATAGACCAAAGCGGTCGGTCAGCCAGCCGCAGCGGCTTTCCGCACCGCCATCGGCCAACAGCGCCGACCACAGCCGATCCACCTCGGCCTGGGTGTCGATATAGACGGTGATGGAAACAGCGGGGGTCAGTTTGAAATGCGGCCCGCCGTTCAGGCACCAGTATTTCTGCCCCATCAGGGTGAAGGCGACGGTAAAGGCCCCGTTGGCGGGATCGCCGCCCTTGTAGAACACTTCCGTCACTTCGGACTCGTCAAACAGACTGCAATAAAATCGCGCAGCCTCTTCGGCCTGGGTGTCGAACCAGAAACAGGTGGAAATTTCGGGCGCGGTCATCGGCATCCTCCGGGTTTTGCCCGCAAGGATGCACCCCGACTCAAGGTCTGACAAGCCTTAGCGAAGCGCGGCGGCCTCGGCGGCAAGGGCGGTGATCGCGGCCCAGTCGCCTTTGGCCATGGCATCCTTGGGCGCAACCCAGGAACCGCCGACGCATAGGATGTTCTTCAGACTCAGATAATCGCGGGCGTTTTTCAGGCTGATGCCACCGGTCGGGCAGAACGACACCTGCGGGATGGGCGAGCCGATGGATTTCAGATAGGGCGCGCCCCCGGCCTGTTCGGCGGGAAAGAATTTCTGCACCGTGTAGCCCATTTCCAGCAGCGCCATGATTTCCGATGCGGTCGCCGCCCCCGGCAACAGCGGCAGATCGAATTCCGCGCAGGCGTCCAACAGTCGCGGTGTCGCCCCCGGCGAGACGCCGAATTTCGCCCCTGCCGCCTTGGCTGCTTTGACATCGGCATGGGTCAGCAGCGTGCCTGCCCCCACCACACCGCCGGGAACCTCAGACATGATACGGATCGCGTCCAGCGCGCAAGGCGTGCGCAGGGTGACTTCCAACGCGGGCAAACCACCCGCAACCAGTGCCTCGGCCAAGGGTTTGGCATGGGCGAGATCGTCGATCACCAGCACCGGCACCACCGGGGCAAGGCGGCAGATTTCGGCGGCGTGGTGGGATTGGGCGGCTGGGGTCATTGTAATCTCCATTCCCCAAGGGCGGGGCAGTTGAAACGTCGGAGCCTCGGGCTAGCTTGAATGGCGGGACGCCATTCAAGCCTGGATATTTAAGAACAGATGAACAGGCTCATCATCGTTCTAGTCGAATTCCGCCGGGGGCAGAAGGCTTAGATCACCACAGCAGCCCCGGTTTCCGAGGTGCCGACATTCTGGCGGAACGCCTCGAACAGATCGCGGCCCAGACCGTGGCGATTGGCGGACAGGTCGGCGACAACCGGGGTGCGGGCATCGAAATCGGCGGCCAGCACCGACAGCGTGCCCGCCACCGCATCCAGCCGCACCACATCGCCATCGCGCAGGCGGGCCAGCGGCCCACCTTTGGCCGCCTCGGGCGAGACGTGGATGGCCGCAGGCACCTTGCCGCTGGCCCCTGACATCCGGCCATCCGTAACCAGCGCCATCTTGAACCTGTCTCTTATACACATCTGACGCTGCCGACGACTAGTCGAGTGT
>CAMFLG010000448.1 GCA_945957495.1 uncultured Pseudorhodobacter sp.
AACGAGGACAAGATGAATATCTTCAAATCCCTGACCGCCATTGCGATGATCGGCTTCGCGGCCCTTGCGGCGGTGCCTGCGCAGGCGGAGTTGACGCTGCCGCCGTTTACCGATGGCGTGATCACGCCAATGCCGTTCGCGGTGCCGAATTTCGTGGACGAGGGCGGTGCGGGCGATCTGGCGCGCGACATTTCCCGCGTGGTGGCCGCCGATCTGGCCGGAACCGGGTTGTTCGCCGAAACACCGCAGTCGGCCTATATCAGTCAGGTGACTTCATTTGACGCCCCCGTTGCCTATGCCGACTGGCAGGCGATTGGCGTTGAGGCGTTGATCACTGGTGCGGTGCAGGTGGGGGGCGACCGGCTGGTGGTGAAGTTCCGGCTGTTTGATGTGGCCACCGGTCAGCAGCAGGGCGAGGGGTTGCAGTTTGCGGGCACGACGCAAAGCTGGCGGCGGATGGCGCATAAGGTGGCGGATGCGGTTTACAGCCGGATCACCGGCGAGGGGCCGTATTTTGACAGCCGGGTGGTGTACGTTGCCGAAAGCGGGCCGAAGGATCAGCGGCAAAAGCGGCTGGGCGTGATGGATTACGACGGTGCGAACGTGAAATATCTGACGGATAGTTCCTCGATCGTGCTGGCGCCGCGGTTTTCGCCGAATGGCGACCGCATCCTGTTCACCTCTTACGCCTCGGGCTTTCCGCAGATTTATCTGATGGATGTGGCGAACCTTTCGGTGCGCGCGCTGAGCGAATTGCCCGGCACGATGACCTTTGCGCCGCGGTTTTCCCCTGATGGCGGCACGGTGGTGTTCAGTCTGGAACAGGGCGGCAATACCGACATCTATGCGATGGACATCGGATCGGGCAGCGTGCAGCAGTTGACCAACGCGCCGTCGATTGAAACCGCACCGTCGTTCAGCCCCGACGGCAGCAAGATCGTGTTTGAAAGCGACCGGTCGGGCACGCAGCAGATTTATGTGATGCCGGTGGGCGGGGGCGAGGCTACACGGATTTCCAACGGCAAGGGGCGCTATTCCACCCCGGTGTGGAGCCCGCGCGGCGATATGATTGCCTTTACCAAGCAGAACGAGGGCCGTTTTCACATTGGCGTGATGTTGACCGATGGCGGCGAAGAACGGCTTTTGACTTCGTCTTATCTGGATGAAGGTCCGACCTGGGCCCCGAACGGGCGGGTGATCATGTTTACCCGCGAAGGCGCGGGGGCGGCGGGGCAGGCGGCCTTGTGGTCGGTGGACGTGACCGGGCGCAATCTGCGCCAGATCCCCACCGATGGCCCGGCGTCGGACCCGTCCTGGTCGCCGATGCTGCCGTGAAATCTTGCGCGCCGCTGATGGAACCCGCGGCGCAAAGCTGATAGGATCAGGGCAATCGAGCCCATAAAAACACGAGGATATCGCGCATGACTGTTTTCCCGAAAATCCTGCTCTTGGTGGCAGCCCTTGGCCTGACCGCCTGCAAAAACCCCGACCGCTATGGCGCGGACAATCCCAATGGTGCGGCGGGTGGCGCGGGATCGGGGGTCAGCACCAGCGGTTTGGGCGATCCGAACAACCCCACCTCGATTGCCTATTTCAACCAGCAGGTCGGGGATCGGGTGCTGTTCGCGGTGGATCAATCCACCTTGTCGCCTGAGGCGCGCAACATCCTGATCGGGCAGGCTGTCTGGCTGAAAACCAATCAGGATTACGCCATCATCATCGAAGGCCATGCCGATGAGCAGGGCACGCGGGAATACAACCTTGCCCTTGGCGCGCGGCGCGCGGCTTCGGTGCAGGATTTCCTGATTTCCAACGGTGTCGCCCCCAGCCGGATGCGCACGATTTCCTACGGTAAGGAACGCCCGATTGCGATCTGCTCGGAGGAAAGCTGCTTTGCGCAGAACCGTCGTGCGGTGACGGTGCTGTCGATGGGCGCGGGTTCGTGATTTGATACGGGGGGCTGATGTGATGCGCGGGCTTGTGCTTTGCCTTTGCCTGTTTGCCCTGCCGGTGGCGGCGCAGGACAAGGCGCAGACTTTGGCCGATATTAAGGTGGAACTGGGCCAGTTGATGGCGCAGTTCAACACCCTGAAGGCAGAGCTTGTGCAATCGGGCGCTGCCTCTAACGGCGCGGCGGGCGGGGATGCCTTGCAGCGGATGGACGCGATCGAGGCAGAGCTGACGCGGCTGACCTCGCGCACCGAAGAGATCGAGATCAAGCTGAACAAGGTGGTGACGGACGGCACCAACCGGATTGGCGATATCGAATTCCGGCTGTGCGAACAGACCGAAGGGTGCGATCCGGGCAATATGCCGGATATCGCACCTTTGGGTGGGGTGGATACGGCGGCGGCGGCCCCGGCTGCGGCGCCTGCCGCAGCGGCAGAGGATGCGCCGGAACTTGCGGTGGGCGAGAAATCCGATTTCGACCGTGCCAAGGCAGCGTTTGACAAAGGCGATTATCAGGCGGCGGCGGATCAGTTCGCGACCTTTCTGAGCGCCTATCCCGGCAGCCCGCTTTCGGAAGAAGCCAGCTATGACCGGGGCGAGGCCCTGTCGCAACTGGGGCGCACGGCGGATGCGGCGCGGGCCTATCTGGAGGCGTTTTCCAGCAAGCCAAACGGAAGTTTTGCGCCCGACTCCCTGCTGAAACTCGGGCAGGCTTTGGGCACGTTGGGGCAGGTGCCGGATGCCTGCGTGACGCTGGCCGAGGTGGGCAACCGGTTCCCCGGCACGATCTCTGCCACCAATGCGCAGGTGTCGATGCAGGGGCTTAAGTGCCCGTAACTGATCTGAGCGCGCGGTTCTTGCAGGGCCTGGGGGATGCCGCGACGCAGCCCCTGGGCCTTGCCGTTTCTGGTGGTGGCGACAGCATGGCGATGCTGCAACTGGCGCATCGGGCGGGATTGGTACTGCGGGTGGCGACGGTGGATCACGGGTTGCGGGCGGAAAGTGCGGCTGAGGCGGCGCAGGTGGCGCGGGTTTGTGCGGGCTTGGGCGTGCCGCATCAGACGCTGCGCTGGCAGGGCTGGGACGGCAAAGGCAATCTGCAGGATCAGGCGCGGCGGGCGCGGCGGGCGCGGTTGGCC
>CAMFLG010000449.1 GCA_945957495.1 uncultured Pseudorhodobacter sp.
TCAACCCGGCCGCACAGGAAGATCCGAGCAGCCCGATCGCCGGCATGCCGGTGCTGGAAGGCTGGAAGGCCAAGATGGTCATCGTGTCCAAGCGCGGACAGGGCACGGGCTATTCGGGCATCGAAAACCCGTTGTTCTACAAGGACAACACCCGGATGTTCTACGGCGATGCCAAGAAATCTTTGGACGCGCTGTTGCCGTTGATTGACTAAGGCGGATGGGCAGATTGCCCATCCTACACATCGAAAAAAAGGCCCCGTACGCAAATGCGGGGCCTTTTTGATGCGCCCGTTCAGTCGAACTTTTCGGTTGTGTTGGCCTTGCCATGCACCCAATAGCCCGAGGCTTTCAGCCAGCCCAGCGGATGGCCGCGCTCTTCCAGAAGATGCGTGCGCAGCGCCCGGGCCACCTGCGCCTCTGCCGCGATCCAGACGAAGGTGCCTTCGGGCAAGGGCATGTCTCGCAAGGCGTTCAACAGCGGCGCGGGATCGGCGGCCTGATCCACCGGGCGATGCACCCAAAGCATTGAAACATCGGCATCGCTGAAGAACCGCTGTTCGTCCTGTGGCCCGGGTACGGCGACAAGGCTGGTGATCTTGGCCCCCGGCGCGGCCTCTTCAATCCGGCGGCCAATGGCGGGCAGGGCGGTTTCATCGCCGATCAGCAGCCAATGCGGCACCGGCCCCGTAACCACTTGCGAGCCGCGCGGCCCGGCCACCTGCACCCAATCACCCGGCTGCACCGACAGCGCCCATGCGGTGGCAGGCCCTGCCTCATGCACCGCGAAATCAATCGTCAGCGTGCGCGTCGCCGCGTCATAGCTGCGCGGGGTGTAGTCGCGCATTTCCGGCTCTGCCCCCGGCCCGCCCACCGGCACGAACAGCTTGATATGGTCATCGGGGCTAAGGCTGGTGAACCCGTCAAGGTCTTCACCGGTCAGCGAAATGCGGATCATATGCGGCGTAAGGGCCTGCACCTGCTGCACGGTCAAGATCCGGCGGCGGATTTCGTGGCGCAGGCGGGTGGTGGCGGGGGGCGTCAGGGCGATGGTCAATCCGTATCCTTTCCAAGGTTGGGATATCAACGTCGGGCATCGCGTGTTCCGTCGCAAAATACCCGGGCCTTTTGGGAAAAATCATGCGGAATAGAGCCTTTACATCGCCCCACCGCAGGCGCGAGATAGGGTGCGCAGGCATGGGTTTCAACGGACGCAGCAACAAATCTGGGGGCGGGATGCGGCAGGGTTTGCCCAAGGGCGTTGTGGCATTGGGCTTTGTCAGCCTGTTCATGGATATGTCGTCAGAGATGATCCATGCGCTGTTGCCGCTGTATCTGACCGGCACGCTGGGGGCTTCGGCCCTGATCGTGGGGCTGATCGAGGGCGCGGGCGAGGCTTTGGCGCAGATCACCAAGCTGTTTTCCGGTTATTTCAGCGATCTGTCCGGGCGCAGAAAGCCACTTGCGGTGCTGGGCTATGGGTTAAGCGCGCTGACCAAACCGCTGTTTGCGCTGGCAGGGGCGCCGGGGTTGGTGCTGGTTGCCCGGTTGGCGGATCGGTTGGGCAAGGGCATTCGCGGCGCGCCGCGCGATGCGCTGGTGGCCGATCTGGTGCCACCAGAGTTGCGTGGCGCGACGTTCGGGCTTCGGCAGTCGATGGATACCGTGGGCGCCTTTGCCGGGCCGCTGATCGCGATTGCGTTGATGCTGCTCTTGTCGGGGAATGTGCGGCTGATCTTTCTGCTGGCGATGCTTCCGGCGCTGTTGTCGGTGGCGGTGCTGATCGCCTTTGTGCGCGAGCCTGCATCGGCCGCCGCCCCCAAGGCCCGGCCAAGGCTGAACCGCGAAAGTCTGGCGCGGATCGGGCGGGGGGCATGGGTCGCGGTGGCGATTGGCAGCGTGATGACGATGGCGCGGTTCTCTGATGCCTTCCTGATCCTGCGCGCCGGTGAGGCGGGCTTGGCCATGACCTACGCGCCCCTGGTGCTGGTGGTGATGAACCTGGTCTATTCCGGCTCTGCCTGGCCCTTGGGCGCCCTGTCCGACCGGATCGGCAAGCGCGGGCTGCTGATGGCGGGCTTTGCGGTGCTGGCCATGGCCGATCTGGTGCTGGCCTTGGGGCAGGGGCCCGGCATGGTGCTGCTGGGGGTGGCGCTGTGGGGGCTGCATATGGGCCTGACGCAGGGTCTGCTGGCCGCGATGGTGGCCGATGCCGCCCCGCCCGATCTGCGCGGCACCGCCTTTGGCCTGTTCAATCTGGCGACCGGGCTTGCCTTGCTCTTGGGCAACGGGCTGGCGGGCTTGATCTGGTCGGGCGCAGGCTCTGCCGCGACCTTTGGCGCCGGTGCGGTGCTGGCAGCGCTGTCGCTGTTGGCGATGGCCGTGGCCCGCCCATTCCGGGCCTGACCGTTTGTATGCAATTGTGTGCCGTAACGCGCGGAAAACATTGATATTTCTGTTTTACATTACCCGCTCTGCCCACTAGTTTCGCCGAAACCCTGCGAGGATGCCTATGTTGCCCATCATCGACCACCCGCTGCGCTATGCTTTGGTGAACGAGTTGCACGCCCGCCCGTTCCCGGAACTGGTGGCGCCTTGCACTGCGGTTTATCTTGCGATCAAGCAGCCGGTGGACGCGCAGAACCGCGACCGCGATCTGGACCGCGCGCATCTGCTTGACCTGCTGGACCGGCACGGCTCGGCACATCCGCAGCCGGGGGCTACGCATTTTTCCGGCCCGATCGGCCGGTCTGACCTGAAATGGGAAAGCCATACCGAGTTTGTCACCTATACCGCCTTCACGCCCGGCGTGGCCGCGCGGCCCTTTGACCCCGCCGAAGCCGAGGTGTTTCCCGAAGACTGGCTGGCTCAGGCGCCGGGCAAGCGGGTGGCCGCCATCCTGATCCGGGTCGAGATGATGGATCGGGATGAGGCTGTGATGCAGGAACGGCTGGACGAATGGTTCGTGCCCGAAAGCATCGCCGTGGCGCGGGTGGTCGATGGCGCGGCCATCGTGGCAAGCGATTTCCGCATTGATCCGGCGGGAAACATGCGCTTTGTGGTGTTTGTCCGCTCCAAGAC
>CAMFLG010000450.1 GCA_945957495.1 uncultured Pseudorhodobacter sp.
AACGGGGGGAACATGGCGGAAATCGGGATGCATCCACGCGGATTGCCGGGCCTGCCCGCAGACCACGCGGCGATTCCGGTGTGGAATGCCGAAAACTGGTATTTCGAGGATTTCGTCATCGGCGACAAAATCCGCTCGATCCGCCGCACCATTGCCGAAGGCGAATCGATGGCCTTCAACAGCCTTGTGATGGATCACCATCCCTATGTGTCGGACGAACGCTTTGCCGTCGAAGAGGGGGTGTTTGGCCGCCGTCTGGTGGCCGGGGCCTTCGTGTTTTCGCTGGGGCTGGGCCTTGCTGCCACCAACTGCCTGAACTCGTTCAGCTATGGCTATGACCGGCTGCGCTTCATCCGTCCGGTGTTCATTGGGGACACGATCTACACCATCCGCGAAAACCTGTCGAAGGTCGTCCACAACGCCACTATGGGCAAATTGCGCGTCAGCTATTCCGTCTACAAAGGCGAGGGCGAACTGGTGCTGTACGCCGAACATCTGCTGACCGCGCTTTACCGCGACCCCGCGCCGTTTCAGGCCGAAGCCGCCGCCAACAAAGCCGCAAAAGAGGCCAAACATGATTAACCTGCGCGGCATGACCTGGGATCACTCCCGCGGCTTTGATCCGATGATCGCCACCTCTGCGGCCTATGCAGCCGCACATCCCGGCGTGACGATCACCTGGGAAAAACGCTCGCTTCAGGCCTTTGCCGATCGGCCGATCTCGGAAATGGCGGAAACCTATGACCTGATGGTGATTGATCACCCGCATGTGGGCGAGGTCGCCCGGCAGGGCAACCTTCTGCCGCTGGACGGGCTGCGCGATGCCGAAATGGCGGCGCTGGCGGCAGGGTCGGTCGGCCAATCACACCCGTCCTACAACTTCGCCGGACGGCAATGGTCGCTGGCGATTGACACCGCAACGCCGGTGGCTTGCCTGCGCCCCGATCTGTTGAACCACGCCCCCCGGCTTTGGTCCGAGGTGCTGAACCTTGCCCGCGCCGGAAAGGTCGGCTTTGCGCTGATCCCGATCAACGCGCTGATGACCTTTTTCGGCATGGCGCGGAACATCGGCTACGCTGTGGCCGAAACGCCCGATCACCTGATCGCCCCTGCCGAGGGCGCGCATGTGCTGGGTCTTTTGCGCGAAATCACCGCCCTGATGGACAAACGCTGCCTGCGGCTGGACCCCATCGGGATTTACGAATGGATGGGGCGGAACGCCGACGCGCCCGCCTATTCGCCCTTCGGCTATGGCTATACCAACTATTCGCGGCAGGGCTATTGCCCGCATCCGCTGCACTTTCACGACGCGCCGGGCATCCTTGAACCCACCCCGCGCGGCACGGTTTTGGGCGGCACCGGCATCGCCGTTTCCGCCTATACCAAACACCCCGATGTCGCGGTGGACTACGCCTTCTGGATCGCCGGTGCCGATTGCCAGAAGGGGCTTTACACCCAAAGCGGCGGCCAGCCCGGCCATGCCGCGGCATGGGAGGATGACGCCTGCAACGCCCTGACCGCGAACTTCTTCCGCAATACCCGCCAAACCCTGAACACCGCATGGCTGCGCCCGCGCTATGATGGCTACATGGCGCTGCAAGACCGCGCCGGTGACATCCTGCACGCCTGCCTGCGCGGCGAGGCCAGCGAAACCACCACACGCGCCGCCCTTGACGCCGCCTACCGGGAGAGCCGCCTATGACCCTTCCGCTGGACGGTCTGCTTGTCATCGACTTCAGCCAGTTTCTGTCTGGCCCGCTTTGTGCGCTGAAACTGGCGGATCTGGGCGCGCGGGTGATCAAGATCGAACGCCCCGGCGTGGGCGATCTGTGCCGGTCGCTGTATATCTCGGATACCGAAATCGGCGGCACCAACAGCCTGTTTCACGCCATCAACCGCAACAAGGAAAGCTTCACCGCCGATCTGCGCGATGAAGGCGACCGCGCCATGCTGCGGCAACTGGTGGCCCGCGCCGATGTGGTGATGCAGAACTTCCGCCCCGGCGTGATCGAACGGCAGGGCTTTGGCTATGACGATGTGAAGGCGTTGAACCCCGGCGTGGTCTACGGCTCAATCTCTGGCTATGGTGAGGACGGCCCTTGGGTTGATCTGCCGGGGCAGGATCTTTTGGCGCAGGCGCGCTCTGGCCTGCTGTGGCTGACCGGATCGGCAGGCGACCCGCCAATGCCGATGGGTCTGGCGGTGGCCGACATGCTGGCAGGCAATACGCTGGTGCAGGGCATTCTGGCGGCCTTGGTGCGCAAGGCCCGCACCGGCGCAGGCGGCCTTGTGCAGACCAGCCTGCTGGAGGCTCTCCTGGATTTCCAGTTCGAGGTGCTGACCACCCACCTGAACGACGGTGGCCGCCTGCCCCAACGTTCGGCCGTCAACGGCGCCCATGCCTATCTGGGCGCGCCTTACGGCGTTTACCAAACCGCCGACGGCTGGCTTGCGCTGGCGATGACGCCCTCGCTGGAACGGCTGGCGATGCTGATGCAGGTGGACGGGCTTGAAGGCTGGTTCAACGACCCCGCCGCCGCCATGCGCGAACGCGATGCGATCAAGACCATCATCGCCGCCGCCGTGCACGGCCAGACCACGGCCTATTGGCTGGACATCCTGCAACCCGCCGATATCTGGTGCGCCGAGGTGCAGGATTGGCCCGGCCTGATGGCATCCGCCGCCTTCCAACACCTTGACATGGTGCAGCATATCGAAGGCCACGGCGTCAGCCTGAACACCCTGCGCGGACCTTTGCGCATCGACGGTCAGGTGCTCACCAATCCGCGTGCTGCCCCCGCCTTGGGCGAGGGCCGCGACAGACTCATCCGGGAATTCGGGCTTGCCGCCCAACCCGGGCGAAAAGACGCGCTGCGGGCCACCGCAACGTGACGAACAACCGGCGCGGGGAGGTTCGCGCCATCAACGGGAGGAATGAACAATGAAGGCAATCGCAAGTCTGGTGCTTGGCACCGCACTTGTCGCCGTGGCGGCCCCCGCCCTGGCGCAGGATTACGGCAGCTTCCCCGGCTACACGCTGCGGGTCAAGCTGATCGGCGGCGCGCAATACGAACCGC
>CAMFLG010000451.1 GCA_945957495.1 uncultured Pseudorhodobacter sp.
GGTCATCAGAATGCCTCCCAAATGCAGGCGTTGTCGCGGATGGTGTAGGCCTCGAAAAACTGGGTGGCGTCGGGGGCAGCCTCGCCAAAGGGCACGGGCCGGTCCGACAGCGAAATCACGATCTGACTGGGCTGCGGCCCGATATCGGAAATCCGGGGCAGCGCGAAATTCTGGCACAGATGCACCATGTCGGCGCTGGCGGTTTCGAAATCGACCGTGCCGCCATCCTTGGCAATGGCGGGCGCGACAAAGCGGAACCGCGCGGTCAGACCATCCGGGCCGGGCGCATTCAGCACCACGTCCAGAAAGCTGATCTCTTGCCCCGACGGAACCTCAACCCGGGCGCCGTCGCCGGACATCACCGTTCCGCCTGCCTCTTGCACCGGGATGGGCACCAGCCCCCCTGCCCCGTTTGGTTCCGTCATCACACGCATCCCCGTTTCTCCTGATCCTAGGGCGATTTGCGTTGTTTCGAATTCACTTTCCCGTCCGAACGCGTTTGCTTTGCAAACGCTGCCTCGGCCCGAAAAGTGAATGCACGACTCCAATTGAACGCAAATCGCTAGAGCGGGATGTTATCGTGCTTCTTCCACGGGTTTGCCAGCTTCTTGCCACGCAGCGATGCAAATGCCCGCGCCACGCGGCGGCGGGTGGAATGCGGCATGATCACTTCGTCGATAAAGCCCTTTTCGGCGGCCACGAACGGGTTGGCGAAACGGTCTTCATATTCCTTGGTCAGGCGCGCGATCTCTTCGGGCGATTTGCCGCGATGGATAATCTCTGTCGCGCCCTTGGCCCCCATCACCGCGATCTCGGCGGTGGGCCAGGCATAGTTGAAATCGCCGCGCAGGTGTTTCGATGCCATCACGTCATAGGCGCCGCCATAGGCCTTGCGGGTGATCACCGTCACCTTCGGCACCGTTGCCTCGCCATAGGCGAACAACAGCTTTGCGCCGTGCTTGATCACGCCGCCCAGCTCTTGCGCCACGCCGGGAAGGAAACCGGGCACGTCCACAAAGGTCAGGATCGGAATTTCAAACGCATCGCAGAACCGCACGAACCGCGCGGCCTTGCGGCTGGAATCGATATCCAGACAGCCCGCCAGCACCATCGGCTGGTTGGCGACCACGCCCACCGACTGCCCTTCGATGCGGATGAAACCGGTGATGATATTGGCGGCGTAATCCTTTTGAATCTCGTAGAAATCCGCCTCGTCCGCGACCTTCAGGATCAACTCCTTCATGTCATAGGGCTGGTTCGGGTTGTCGGGGATCAGCGTATCAAGGCTGGCTTCCAGCCGTTTGGGATCATCAAAGAACGGGCGGACCGGGGCCTTTTCGCGGTTGTTCAACGGCAGGAAATCCACCAGACGGCGCACTTCGGCCAAAGCCTCGACATCGTTTTCAAAGGCGCCATCGGCCACCGAGGATTTCCGGGTATGGGTCGATGCACCGCCCAGTTCTTCGGCCGTCACGACCTCGTTCGTCACGGTTTTCACCACATCGGGGCCGGTGACGAACATGTAGGACGAATCTTTCACCATGAAGATGAAATCGGTCATCGCAGGCGAATAAACCGCACCACCCGCGCAGGGCCCCATGATCACCGAAATCTGCGGCACCACGCCCGAGGCCATGATGTTGCGCTGAAACACCTCGGCATATCCGGCCAGCGAGGCGACGCCCTCTTGAATCCGCGCGCCGCCCGAATCGTTCAGCCCGATCACCGGCGCGCCGTTCTGCATCGCCATATCCATGATCTTGCAGATCTTTTGCGCGTGGGTTTCGGAAAGTGAGCCGCCGAACACCGTGAAATCCTGGCTGAACACATAGACCATCCGGCCATTCACCGTGCCCCAGCCGGTGACAACGCCATCGCCTGCGGGGCGATCCGCCTCCATGCCGAAATCGGTGCAGCGGTGGGCGACGAACATGTCGAATTCCTCGAACGACCCCTCGTCCAGCAGCAATTCGATGCGTTCGCGCGCGGTCAGTTTGCCCTTGCTGTGCTGGGCATCAATCCGGCGCTGACCGCCGCCCTGACGGGCAATGGCGCGGCGCTGTTCCAACTGTTCCAGGATATCCTTCATGGTGGCACCTCCCCACTGTTGCGGCGCACCATAGCGCCCGCGGGGGCGTCAGCAAAGCGGAACCTCGTAAATATGCAAACTTGTGGCAGACAGGTGATTGCGAATTGCAAATCTGCGAATTTCCGGTTTGCGCGGGACTTTGCGGTTCCCCCCACGCTTCGCTAGAAAGGCCGCATCTGTAATGAAGGAATCGCCATGTCCGGCCTGTCCGTCCCCGTCATCACCATCGGCCTGTTGATCGCCTCGAACGTCTTTATGACATTCGCTTGGTATGGCCATCTGAAATTCCCCTCCTCCAGCCTGCTGACCGTCATTCTGGTGTCCTGGGGGATCGCGTTTTTCGAATATTGCCTGATGGTGCCCGCCAACCGCATCGGCTTTACCCATTTCAACGGCGCGCAGCTGAAAACCTTTCAAGAGGTGGTCACGCTATCGGTTTTCGCGGTGTTTTCCGTGCTTTACCTGAAAGAGCCGCTGACCTGGAACTATTTCCTCGGCTTTGCCTTCATCGCGCTGGGGGCGTTCTTTATCTTTCACAAATGGGCCTAGGCAAAGGCATCGGGCCGGGGTTTCCCCCGGCCCGGTCAAGGCGCGTCAGGATCAGGCCTGTTCCTCACCGAACCGGTTCGGGCCCGGCGTGCCGCGCAGGAAACCGGTTTCGATCAGCGCCCAAAGCCCGCCGATGACGGGCACAAAGTTGATCAGCACCCACCAGCCGGATTTATCGCGGTCGTGCCACCGCTTGATCTGCAGCGCAAGGCCGCACCAGATGTTCGCAACGCCAAGGATGGTCAGCAAAATGCCGCCCACAAGGCCAAAGCTGTAGTTGAACTCATAGCCATAGCCCATCGCCGGCGCCGCCGGATCGGGCGGGATCGGCGTTCCAAACACC
Source organism: uncultured Pseudorhodobacter sp. (assembly GCA_945957495.1). GTDB lineage: Bacteria > Pseudomonadota > Alphaproteobacteria > Rhodobacterales > Rhodobacteraceae > Cypionkella. The sequence goes on from CAMFLG010000451.1 coordinate 2,982, forward strand.
ATGAAAACAATCAGGTACAGCAGCGCCAGACCAATCCCCAGCCCAATGGCGCCCATCCAGAACTGACCGCGCCGGATGCGGCCGTCAAAGC
>CAMFLG010000452.1 GCA_945957495.1 uncultured Pseudorhodobacter sp.
GATTAGCCCGCGCAAATCAGCGCCAAAATCGCACAGATTGCGGTTTCCTTGCCACAAAACCACCAGCAGTGCTTGCCGCATGGCCTGACCTCCGCTATCACCAAGGATAGCAACAATCGGGCGGGCGGATGCGCATTCTCATCACCAATGACGACGGCATCAACGCCCCCGGCTTGGCCACGCTGACCAAAATCGCCACCGAAATCGCAGGGCCCGATGGTGAGGTGTGGACGGTCGCCCCCGCGTTCGAACAATCGGGCGTCGGCCATTGCATCAGCTACACCCATCCGATGATCAACGCCGAACTTGCCCCCCGCCGCTTTGCCGTCGAGGGCAGCCCAGCCGATTGCGTGCTGGCAGGCGTCTATGACGTGCTGGATGGTGCCAAGCCTGATCTCGTGCTGTCCGGGGTGAACCGGGGCAACAACGCCGCCGAGAATGTGCTCTATTCCGGCACCATCGGTGCCGCGATGGAGGCTGCGCTGCACGGCATCCCGGCGATTGCGCTGTCGCAATACATGGGCCGCGACAACCACGATCTGGCCGATCCGTTCGAGGCGGCGGCTGTCCACGGTGCTGCCGTCATCCGAACCCTGCTGGAAAAGGCGATCTGGGATCAGGCCGATTATCGCCTGTTCTACAACGTCAACTTCCCACCCCTGCCCGCCGCACAGGTCAAGGGCCTCAAGGCCGCGTCGCAGGGCTTCCGCCGCGACACCGCCTTCGGCATCCAGCCCTATATCGCCCCCTCGGGCAAGAAATTCCTCTGGATCAAGGGCGGCCCGCAGCACACCCCCACCCTGCCCGGCACCGATGCCGCCGCCAACTTGGAGGGTTGGATTTCGGTCACACCCCTGCGCTGCGATCTGACGGCGCATGACAGCCTGGCAGACCTCGCGGCGAGGCTGGGATGACGGAGGAAGGCCTGCCAGAGGACGAACCGGCGGCCGAACGCAAGATGCGCTTTTTGTTTTCCCTACGCTCGCGGGGCGTAACAGATGCCCGGGTGCTGACGGCGATGGAACGCATCGACCGCGGCCATTTCGTGCGCGGCCTTTTCGCCGAACGCGCTTATGAGGATATGCCGCTGCCGATCTCTTGCGGCCAGACCATCAGCCAGCCCTCGGTCGTCGGCCTGATGACGCAGGCGCTCAACCTGCAACCCCGCGACACCGTGCTGGAAATCGGCACAGGGTCGGGCTATCAGGCCGCGATCCTGTCGCTTCTGTGCCGCCGCGTTTATACCGTCGATCGCCACCGCCGACTTGTCCGCGAGGCGCAAGAGATTTTCCGCGAACTGGGCCTGGTCAACATCGTCGCCATGACCGCCGATGGCAGCTTTGGCCTGCCCGATCAGGCACCCTTCGACCGCATCATCGTCACCGCCGCCGCCGAAGACCCGCCCGGCCCACTCTTGGCGCAGTTGAAAATCGGCGGTATCATGGTGGTGCCCGTCGGCCAATCCGATACGGTGCAACACCTGATCAAAGTCACCCGGCTTGAATCGGGACTTGATTACGAAGAACTTCGGCCCGTGCGCTTTGTGCCGCTGGTCGAAGGCGTCAGTTCAGAATAAGGACGGGCTGGGCGCAACCAGACCCCGCAATGAGGCAAAGATGACGATTTCGCGTATCCCGGTTCTTGGAACACTCGCGCTGCTGCTGCTGACCGCTTGCAGCCCGGAACAAATGGACTGGGATCTGCGCTCGGGCGATGGTGCGCTGGACACCACGGCGGCCGCGCTGAATGCCACCAACCCGCCCCCCGCGGCGGATTCCCGTGGCGTCATCTCTTACCCCGGCTATCAGGTCGCCGTCGCCCGCAAGGGCGATTCCGTTACCACCGTCGCCAACCGCGTCGGGCTCAGCCCGCAGAAACTGGCCGATTACAACGCCCTGAAGCCCACCGATGGCCTGCGCGAGGGCTCGGAGATGTGTATAAGAGACAGGGCGAGGTTCTGGCCCTGCCCAGCCGGGTCGCGGCAACCCCGGCCAGCACCGCCACCGGCGGTGTCATCGGGGCCACGGCGGCACCGGGGGCGGTGGATGTCTCTACCATCGCCACCACCGCGCTGGACCGGGTTGATTCCGGCACCCCCGCCGCCACCACCACCAAACCCGCAGCTTCCGCCACGGCGGCAGAGCCGATCCGCCACCGTGTCCAGCGCGGCGAAACCGCCTTCTCGATCGCGCGCAGCTATAATATCTCGGTCAAGGCGCTGGCGGAATGGAACGGGCTTGGCTCGGATCTGGAGGTCCGCGAAGGCCAATACCTGATCATCCCCACGGTCAGCGCCGTCGCCCCCGATCCGGTCGCCGTCAACACCGCCCCCGGCGTCGGCACCCCCACGCCGCTGCCGCCCTCGTCGAAAGAGCCGCTTCCGGCCGAAAAAACCAAACCGGCGGCGGCGGTCAAAGCCGAATCCACCCCAGCCTCTCCCAACCTCGGCGCCAGCCGCACCGCCGCCTCGGCCAGCCGTCTGGCCATGCCGATTGATGGCAAGATCATCAAGGGTTATGACAAGGCCAAGAATGACGGTATCGACATTTCCGCCGCAGCGGGCACGCCGGTCAAGGCCGCCGCCGACGGCACCGTTGCCCTGATCACCAAAGACACCAAAGGCACCCCCATCGTGGTGGTCCGCCACCCTGACGGGCTGCTGACTGGCTATGCCGGGGTGACAGATGTGAAGGTCGCCAAAGGCGACAGCGTGAAACGCGGTCAGGTGATCGCGGTGCTGGGGCCGGGCAACCCGCCCTTCCTGCATTTCGCGGTGCGCAACGGCAACGACTCCGTCGATCCGATGGCTTATCTGCAATAATCGCGGCGGCGCGTCCCGATTGCTTTGAAGAAATCGACCCGGAGCCGTCAAAGGCTCCGCCCCGGAGTTTTCAGAAACGCCGCACCGTCCGCAGCCTCAATCCAAAACATCACGCCCGGCATAGCCCCCGATTTCTTCGAAGAAATCGGCACGGAACCTTCAAAGGTTCCGCCCCGGAGTTTTCAAAAACTCCGCCCCACCGGCAGCCCGGTCAGACCTTGCTGACCAGCACCTTGTCGATGCGCAGCCC
>CAMFLG010000453.1 GCA_945957495.1 uncultured Pseudorhodobacter sp.
CCTGTCCACCTACTGCTTTGTCGCCGCTGTCCAGTTCATGCCCATCGCCGACGCCATCGCCATCGTTTTCGTGATGCCGTTCATCCTGATGTTTCTGGGCAAGTTCATCTTCGGCAACCCGGTCGGCCCGCGCCGCATCGCGGCTTCAATCGTGGGCTTTGTCGGGGCGCTGTTCGTCATCCAGCCTTCCCTTGCCAGCTATGGCATGGTGGCGCTGTTTCCCCTGGGCTGCGCGCTGTCGTTTTCCTTTTATGAAATGGCCACGCAAGCCATGTCGAACCGCGTGCATCCGGTGACGATGCAACTGCACACCTCGATTGCCGGGGCCGCGATCTGCCTGCCGCTGATGTGGGCCTTCAACGGATCGGGCATCACCGAGCTGGACCCGGTACGCCCGGATGCGCTGAACTGGCTGTGGCTGTTCGGCGTCGGCTTCTGGGCCGCTGTCAGCCATCTTTGCATGACCATCGCGATGAAATATGCCCCCGCCGCCACGCTGGCGCCGCTGCACTATCTGGAACTGCCGATGGCGGTGCTTTTGGGCTATCTGATCTTCGGCGATTTCCCCAATGCGCTGACCTGGGTGGGCATCATCATCATCGTGGGCTCGGGCCTCTATATCATCCACCGAGAGCGGATCAGCGGCAACCAAGCCCACGCAATGCTTCCGGAAGATATCTGACCGGCAGGATCACCAGCATCTTCGCCGCCGAAAACCGCAGCCGCACCGGCCCGGACACCTCATTCGAGGTGCCGATCATGCCATCGGGCGCAAATTTCAGCCCCTGCAACGGCCAGCGCAGCCCGCTGCTTTCCGCCTCGACCGCGCCCATCGGAAACAGCGACAGCCGGGTGCCCGGGGGCAGCGCCAATTCCATCTCCAATGGCGCCAGAAACGTCACATCCTGTGGCGACAGGATCAGCGCGCGCCGCTCTGGTGCCCGCGCCAGCGCGTTCAGAACCGCCAGCCCGTGATCCAGCCGCGCGCCCGCGAATCCCAGACCCAACACAAACGGTGCCACGATTGACCGCAGCGCCTTGTCAAAATCGGTCGTTTCTTGTTCCGCAATTGGAAACAACCTGCCCGCGAGCCGCCCCTTCGCCGCCGCACTGATCGAATCGAAGTCGCCGATCACCGCCTCTGGCTCTGCCCCCAGCGCCAAAAGCCGGTCCGCCCCGCCATCCGCCCCAACAATCCTTGGGGCAAACCGCAGCGCGCGCGCCAGCGCCGCCTTGCCAAAAGGCCCGCCCCCGGCCAGAGTCACCCCCTGCAAAGATTCGACAATCACCTGATTCATCCCGATACTGTTCTCTCAATTGCGGCAAATCTGCCGGGGGGCGAACACAATCAATCCTTCAAATTACCCTGTTCTGTCCATGGATTCGAACAAAGCGGGCGTCATGTTGGCTGAAGGTATAGTAAAAAGGCGGGCATCCGATGATCGGTGCAAGTAAAATACTGACGGTTTCCTACGGGACATTCAGCTGCACGCTGGAAGGCTTTGACGAACCGTTCAACACCATGAAGGCGATTGCAGAGTATTTCCGCGATCTGGCCGCCGAAGACCGCTATTTCGGTGCCGAACCGCCGACGCCCGACGCCGCCATGCTGCACCGCATCGCCGAACGAGAAATTCAGCGCCGGGTCGAGGCCAAGATCAGCGACCACGGCGTCACCCTGCGCGCTGAAGAGGCCCCGTCCGCGCCGCAGCCTGCTCCAGTTTTGCAGGCGCCGGTCCTGGAAGAACCGGTCCTGCAAAAACCGGTCCTGCAAGCCTCCGCGCCTGTTGAAACGACGCCCGTGGATGCGGCGCCGGTTGACGATACCCCCGTGGTCACAATGCCGGTTGTCACCATCCCCGCCGCCGAACCGGTCGCTGCCCCCGCCCCCAGCCTTGCCCCGGCGCTGGAACAGGCTGAAACCGACAATGTCGCGGCCCGTCTGGCCCTGCTGCGCGGCACTGCACCCGCAGCCCAGACCAACCCCGCAGCACAGCCCGCCCTGACCGACCTTTATGCCGAGGATCAGGACAGCGATTCCATCCTGTCCAACCTTGCCGTGCTGACCGCCCGCGCCGATGCCACGCCCGCCGCAAGCTATGTGCTGGATGCCGAAGCACCCGCTGCCGAAGTGGCAGAGGTAGTGGCACAGGCCCCGCTGGCCGACCTGATCGAAGACCTGCCCGAAGCCATCGCTGAAACCGCCGCCGAGGCCCCCTTGGCCGTGCTGCAAGACAGCCTGCCCGAAGATGCGGCAGAGGATGCGCCGCTGTCCGGTCTGGCCGAAGCCATGGCGCTGAACGCGAGTGTCGAAGACGCCGAAACCCTGCCCGAGGAATCACCTTCAGCCCTGTCGGATTACGACGATGACGACGCGGCCAGCCTTGACGACGACGATGATGCAACGCTTGCCATGCTCGCCCGCTTTGCGGCGGCAGAGCCGGAACAGGTTGAACCGGTCGCGGCCCTGTCCGAAGCAAACGACGACATCGCTGCCGAAATCGCCACCTTCGAACCCGAAGTCCCGGCAGAACCCGCTACCCTGACCGAGCCGGTTGCAGAACTTGCCCCGCAACCTGAACCCGAGGCTGAACCTGCACCCGAAGCCGCAGCCCCCGCCGCAGAAAAGCTGCAGCGCGCCCGCGCCCGCGTCATCCGCATCCGCCGCACCGAACCGCAAGCCGCTGCCCCAGCCGAAACGCAGCCCGAAGCCGCGCCTGAAGTGGCCGCTGCGCCGGAACCGGCCGCGACAGCCGCCGCAAGAACCGCAAGCCTGCTGTCGGCCGAGGCCGAAGCCGCCCTGCAAGCCGAACTCGCGGCACTAGAGGCCGAACTGGCGCCCTCTGCCCCCGCCGCGCCCGCTGCTGCCCCCGCCGAGCCCACTGCTGCCCCTGCTGCCGCAGCCCCGCGCCCGGTCCGCCCGGCGCGTCCCGCTGGCGAACCCGACGCCCGCGTCGATCGCGCCACCCGCCGCGCCCAGGCGCGCGAAGAGGCCAATGCCAAGGCGCAGGTCGAAGGCCGCGCCCTGCTGGAAACCAAATCCGCGCCCGAAGATGTCGAACG
>CAMFLG010000454.1 GCA_945957495.1 uncultured Pseudorhodobacter sp.
GAAGTAGACGGCCTGAAGGCCGCATCCTTAGGACTTCTTTCGGTCGGCGCCACCTGGCGCTGGACGGGAGCGGCTGTGCGCGTGGATGGTCCGCAAGGGCTGTTGCTTCTGGAAGGGGCTGAGGGCGGGGCGGAACTTCGCAAACGTGCGGCGCGGATGGTGCGCCGTCTGGTGGGCGCAGCGGTCAGCCGTTGCGACGACGAGGGGCTGGACGAAGACCTTGGCGCGGCGGTGCCCGAGCAGGGGTTTGTGGTGACGGATGGGCGGTCAAGCTATACCGTCACGGTGATTGCGGTGCCGGATACCGGCGCGCATCTGTTGATGATGGTGGGCGATCTGCCGCCGGTGGATCAGGATTTATGGGTGGTGCGCACGGCGCTGGACCTGCCCCGGCGCGAGGCCGAGGCGCGGGTGCCGGGCGGCGTGATCTGTTTCACCCCCGATACGCGGCTGGCCACGCCGGACGGGCAGCGCCAGATCCGCCATCTGCGGGCAGGCGATACGATCCTGACGCGCGACAATGGCCCGCAGCAGGTGCTGTGGACGGGGCATCGCCGGATGAGCGGCGCGCGGCTTTACGCCATGCCACATCTGCGGCCGATCCGGTTTCGCGCCAATTCGATGGGGCTTTACCGGCCGGACGAGGATTTGCTGGTGTCGCCGCAGCATCGGATGTTGGTGAAGGGGGCGGCGGCGCAGGCGCTGTTCAACACCGATGAGGTGTTGGTGGCCGCCGAACATCTGACCAATGATCTGACGATCACGGTTGATCAGTCGATGCGCGAAGTCACCTATGTGCATATCCTGCTGGAGCGGCACAACGTGGTCTGGGCCAACGGGTTGGAGACGGAAAGCTTTCATCCGTCCAACACCGCGCTGGACGCGATCGAGCCGGTGCAGCGTGAGGGGTTGCTGGATATCGTGCCCGGCATCCGGGCCAATCCGCTGGCCTATGGCGACTATGCGCGGCGCAACCTGTCGGGATCAGAGGCGGCGATCCTGCGCTATGAGTTGAAGGCCTGAGCGAGTAGGAGGGGGCTGTCTGCCCCCTCGGCGCTATGCGCCTTACCCCCGGGGATATTTCGGCCAATGTGAAAGCGGCAGGGGCGGCGGCTTTGGTGGTTGACACCGCAAGGGCCGACTGTATAAGCCGCGCAGTCCCGGGCAAGTTCCGGGGCTTTTCATTGGTGTTGGTGGACCCCGCAAGGGGAAACCTGTCGGGCCTTAGGCCAAAGGACAACGCCCTTCGCAACGTTATGAAGGAGATCAGCCGTGACCAAACGCACGTCTGCCAAGTATAAAATTGACCGCCGTATGGGCGAAAACATCTGGGGTCGTCCGAAGTCCCCGGTGAACAAGCGCGAATACGGCCCCGGCCAACACGGCCAGCGCCGCAAGAACAAACTGTCGGATTTCGGCACCCAGCTGCGCGCCAAGCAAAAGCTGAAGGGTTACTACGGCGATCTGACCGAAAAGCAGTTCCGCAAGATCTACACCGAAGCCGAGCGTGTGCGCGGCGATACCGGCGAGATGCTGGTGGGTCTGCTGGAGCGTCGTCTGGACGCTGTGGTCTACCGTGCGAAATTCGTGCCGACCGTGTTTGCCGCCCGTCAGTTCGTGAACCACGGCCACGTCACCGTGAACGGCCAGCGCGTGAACATCGCGTCGTACCGCGTCAAGGAAGGCGATGTGATCGCCGTTCGTGAGAAATCGCGTCAGATGACCACGATCATCGAAGCGATTGCTTTGACCGAGCGTGACGTTCCGGACTATCTGGAAGTGGACCATTCGAAGCTGACCGCGACCTTCGTGCGCACGCCGGGTCTGTCGGACGTGCCCTACCCGGTTCAGATGGAACCGAACCTGGTCGTCGAATACTACGCCAAAAACTGATTTCTGCCCCTACTTGGCAGCGCAAGGTCCGCCTATCTTAGGCGGGCCTTTTGTTTTTGGCGGGCCTTTTGATTTTGCAGGAGAATTGCATGTCTGAAAAACCGACGATTGAATCGAAGTTCGAACAGGGGCTGTTCGCTTCGCGCTGGTTGATGGCGCCGATGTATCTGGGGCTGGTGGTCAGCCTGGCGATGCTGACGGTGATCTTTGTCAAGGAACTGGCCTATTATGTGCCGCAGACCCTGACGATGACGGCGGATCAGGGCATTCTCGCGATCCTGTCGCTGATCGACATGAGCCTTGCGGCCAATCTTTTGCTGATCGTGCTGTTTTCGGGCTATGAGAATTTTGTGTCCAAGCTGGACATCGACCATGGCGAGGATCGGCCGTCCTGGATGGGGAAGGTGGATTTCTCGGGGTTGAAGATGAAGCTGATCGCCTCGATCGTGGCGATTTCGGGGATCCATCTGCTGAAAGTGTTCATGTCGCTGGGCAAGGGCGATGTGGGGCATGCGGTGGATTCGGAAACCCTGCGCTGGATGGTGGTGATCCATCTGACCTTTGTGACATCAGGCGTGCTGCTGGCGCTGATGGACTGGATGACGGCCAAGACCGACAAGCATTGAGGACTGTATGACTGACACGATCCACACCCGCATTGACGGGCCTTTGGTGATGATTGGCTTTGGCTCGATTGGCCGGGGCACATTGCCGCTGATCACCCGCCACATTGCGTTTGACCGGGACCAGTTCACGGTGATCGAACCTTCGGCAGACTTCGCGGGGCTGTTGGCGGAGCATGGCATCCGGCATCTGCAGGTGGCGCTGACGCCAGACAATTTCGCCGATGTGCTGCGCGGGTTGTTTCCGGCGGGGCGGGGTATGGTTGTCAACCTGTCGGTGGACGTGGATTCGATCGAGCTGATGGAACTGTGTCAGGCGTTAGGGGTGCAATATATTGACACGGTGGTGGAACCCTGGCCGGGGTTCTACTTTGGCTCGCCCCTGCCCAATGCCGAACGCACCAACTATCCCTTGCGCGAAAAGGTGCGCGCGCTGGGCCGCAAATATGAGGGCGGGCCTACGGCGGTGTCGTGCTGTGGCGCCAATCCGGGGATGGTGTCGTGGCTGTTGAAAGAGGCGCTGCTGCGGCTGGCG
>CAMFLG010000455.1 GCA_945957495.1 uncultured Pseudorhodobacter sp.
CCCGAATCCGGTTTTGGCCTGATCATCCGCGATGCAAGCCGGGCAGAGATGCTGCGCAAGCCGGGTTTTTCGGCAAGAGACGACGGAATGCGTTCTGTGATGGAACTGGTCGGTTCCTCGCCTTTGAAGGACATTGTCGCCGAAACCACAGATGTGGTTGAAAAGATGTGCATTCAGACTGCGGTTGATCTGACGCGCAACAACCGGGTGGCCGCCGCAGAAATGCTGGGCCTGTCGCGGCAGTCTTTGTATGTCAAATTGCGCAAGTTCGGGCTTCTGAGCAAGGATGACGACTGACGGTTGACGCCTGATTTTGATTTCTGAAAGCGCCCCTCCGCCGGGCGCTTTTTCATTTTAATCGCTGACTTGCTGCCTCCGGATTTGATCCGCGCCAACCAAAATGGGCATAAACGTCTCTCGTTTGGTGAAAATGAAGGGCGCCATGCGAATACGGTTTATTCCCCCCCAACGACCATTCCGGCGGCGCAGAGAGCGTAGGCGCCTGGCCGCCTGCCTGTTTCGGATCGCATCGAAAATCTGGGCTTGCTCGACTCAACAATGTAATGTTTAGTTGACACATGAGTGTATATGAAAACTTACATAGCCCCGCGTATCCGCAGCCCAAAGCCGTTTTGGAGCTGATAAAGCCGATCACATGGTTTCCGCCGATGTGGGCCTATCTGTGTGGCATTGTCTCTGCCGGTGTTTCGCCGTGGTCGTCGTGGCCGCTGGTGGTTCTGGGGGTCTTGCTTGCAGGACCGGTGGTTTGCGGGATGAGCCAGGCCGCGAACGATTGGTGTGACCGGCATGTCGATGCGGTGAATGAACCGCATCGCCCGATCCCCTCGGGGCGGATTCCGGGGCGCTGGGGCTTGTGGATCGCGCTTGCCATGTCGGTGCTGTCCTTGGCGCTGGGCTGGGTGTTGGGGCCATGGGGCTTTGCGGCAACCGCTGTGGGTGTGCTGGCGGCTTGGGCGTATTCTGCCGAACCGGTGCGGCTGAAACGGTCTGGCTGGTGGGGGCCGGGGCTGGTCGGGCTGTGCTACGAAGGGCTGCCGTGGTTCACCGGCGCGGCTGTGCTGTCGCAGGGGCTGCCGTCGTTTCAGGTGATCACCATGGCCCTGCTTTATGCCTTTGGCGCGCACGGCATCATGACACTGAACGATTTCAAGGCGTTGGAGGGGGATCGCCAGCATGGGGTCAATTCACTGCCGGTGACGTTAGGCCCCGAAGTTGCCGCCAAACTGGCCTGCACTGTGATGGGTCTGGCGCAGGCGCTGGTGATCGCGCTGTTGTTCATCTGGGGCCGGCCCTATCACGCGATTTTCGTCACTCTGCTGCTCTTCTGGCAGTTTCGCTGCATGTCCACGCTGCTGGCCGACCCCAAGGGGCGCGCGCCTTGGTACAACGCAACCGGCATTGCGATGTATGTCAGCGGCATGATGATCACCGCCTTTGCCATTCGGACGTTGGAGATTGCGTCATGAGATATCTGTCCTGGATTTCGATCGTTCGGCTGGGCTTGGTGCAATTGTGTCTGGGCGCGGTCGTGGTGCTGACAACCTCAACCCTGAACCGGCTGATGGTGGTAGAACTGGCCTTGCCCGCTGTCTTGCCGGGGCTGTTGGTCGGGTTGCACTATGCCGTGCAGATCACACGGCCGAATTGGGGCTTTTTGTCTGACAGCGGCGGCAATCGCACCCGGTTCATCGTTTTGGGAATGGCCGCACTGGCATTGGGCGGATTTCTGGCGGCGCTGGGCTTTGTGGTGATGGCAGATACCTTCTGGATGGGAATGGCCATTTCGATTGCAGCTTACGTCTTGATCGGGCTTGGGGTGGGGGCCTCTGGCACCTCGCTGCTGGCACTGCTGGCGACTGCCACGCATCCGCGCAGACGGGCGGCGGCGGCCACGATCACATGGCTGATGATGATCTTCGGCATCGCGGTGACGGCGACGGTTGTGGGCAAGCTGCTGGACCCCTATTCGCCCGCGCTGTTGTTGAAATTGGTGGCCGGGGTCGGGGTGCTGGTTGTGGCCGTGACCGGGCTTGCGATCTGGGGGATCGAACGGCGGCATGGCGGCGTGGCGCAGCCACAAAGCGCGCCGCAGTCGTTCCGCATCGGCATGGCCGAGATCTGGGCGGAACCGCGCGCGCGGCATTTCACCTTGTTCATATTCTTGTCGATGGTCGCCTATTTCATGCAAGAGTTGATTCTTGAACCCTATGCCGGTCTGGCTTTTGGCCTGACGCCCGGCCAATCGACCCAGTTGTCTGGGGCGCAAAATGGCGGCGTGTTTTTTGGCATGCTGACCGTTGGCATTGCGGCCACCGGGCTGCGGATCGGGTCTTTGCGGCTTTGGGTGATTGTGGGCTGCATGGGGTCGGCGGCGGCGCTGTTGGCAATTGCGTTGGCCGGGCAGGTTGCCGGTGGGATCGCACTGTTGCAGCCCGCAATTATCGCCTTGGGCCTGTTCAACGGGATGTTCGCCGTGGCGGCCATCGGATCCATGATGGCGCTGGCGGGCGAGGGCCGGGAACAGCGGGAAGGCACCCGGATGGGGCTTTGGGGCGCATCGCAGGCCATCGCCGCCGGGGCAGGCGGTTTGATCGGCGCGGCCTTGGTGGATATGGCGCGGCATCTGATGGATGTCTCGACAGCCTTCGGTGTTGTATTCGCCTTGGAGGCCGGGATTTTCGCAGGATCTGCCCTGATGGCCGCCCATATCATCGACGCACGCCGCCCGCCCGCCATGGCGCGTATGGTTCCAGGAGAGTAGCATGACCTTCGATGTCATTGTGATCGGCGGCGGGCCGTCTGGGGCAACCGCGGCGAATGATCTGGCGCGGGCCGGATGTAACGTCGCATTTCTCGACAGGGCCGGGCGGATCAAGCCCTGCGGCGGCGCCATTCCGCCAAGGTTGATCGCGGATTTCAGCATCCCGTCCAGCCAGATCGTGGCCGAAATTCAAACCGCGCGGATGATTTCGCCCTCGCAGCGCCATGTGGATATTCCAATCGAAAATGGCTTTGTCGGGATGGTGG
>CAMFLG010000456.1 GCA_945957495.1 uncultured Pseudorhodobacter sp.
CGAGATTCCTCTACGTCTCGTGGGCTCGGAGATGTGTATAAGAGACAGTGTGCAGCCAGTTCGGCGGCAAGGCGTTTTCGGCGCCGCGAAACATGGTGCCGACATTGGTGGCGTGGTGCCTTCCGGCGTAGAAATCGGTGTATTCCGATACCATGAACGGCAGGTGCAGGGTGGCATCGGCCATCGGCACCAGATGGTCTTCGACGATCCAGCGTTTGCTGGCACCCTGCACCAGCATGGCCGTGACTTGGGCGCGGAAATCGGCCCAGATGGTGGGGCCCGCCTCCATCAGCTCGTTCCAGAACGGCACGTCGAACAGGGGATGTTCGGCCAGGGTCAGCAGGCCTTCGGCCTCTAGCGCGCTGATATCAAGAATGAAATCGCCGATGGCCACGCCACAGCGCGCATCCTCTTCGCCGGTGGAAAACACACCGCAGGGCAGGTTGTTGAGGGGAAAGTCAGTGGTGGCGGAATTCGCGCTTTCCACCCAGGATTTCAGCAGGGTCACAGGGCAATCTCCAATCCATCGACGCCGATCAGGGTAGGACCATCCCACACCGCCGCGACGCGCGCCAGCCAGTCGGCATGGGTAAATCGGGCATCATCGACCGGAACAAGGTGGTTCAGTGCCAGCATGCCCACGCCCGCCGCCTTGGCAATGCGCGCCACATCATCCACCACGGTATGCGAGGCGTTCAGATGCGCGCGCAGCTTCTCTCCGCCGCCGGTTTTCTGCAGGATCGCCTCGATCCCTTCGGGCAGCATCGCTTCGTGGATTAGAAGGTCACAGTTGCGTGCAAAATCGGCGAGCGGCGGGAAATAGGTGGTATCGCCGGAAAAGCAGACGGTACGGCTGCCCTCGATCCGGTAGGACAGTGCCACATCGACCGGCGGGTGTTGCACGCGCAGCGCCCGGATGATCAGGGGGGCGATCGTGAACGTGCCTTCATCCACCTCTGTCACCGTGACCAGATCGGTCAGCGGGACGCGGCCATCATCGACAACGCGCAGGTGAATGTCATAGGCCATGGCGGCCAGAAATCCCCGCCAATAGGCCTGCGTGCCGGGCGGACCGTAAATGTGAACCGGCGTTTTTAATCCTGTAACCCAGGCGGTATGCACCAGCCCGCCGAGTTCCAGCACATGATCGGAATGCAGATGCGTCAGCAGGATCACATCCAGCGTTTTCAGATCGACACCCGCTTCGACCAGCCCGCGCGTCACCCCCAGACCGCAATCGATCACGATGCGGCGACCGTCCAGCTCTATCAGGCTGGAGGTTGGCATGGCGCCTTTGGCGCGGATCGAGGGGCCACCCTTGACGCCCAGAAGAACAACGCGGTTCATTTGAGGCCCGGCGTGCCGTCAAATTTCTTTTCAAGGCTTTTCCAGCAATCGATGTAATCGTCCTGCAAGGGGGCCTCTTTGGCGGCGAAGGCGGTCAGGTGCTGTGGGAACCGGGTTTCGAACATGAAGCTCATGGTTTCTTCCAGCTTTTCCGGGCCGAGATTGGCGTTCGATGCGCCTTCAAAGGCCTGTTTGTCTGGCCCGTGCGGCAGCATCATGTTGTGCAGCGACATGCCACCAGGCACGAAGCCCTTGGGTTTGGCGTCGTAGATGCCGTAGATGTTGCCCATCAGTTCCGACATGATGTTCTTGTGATACCATGGCGGGCGGAAGGTGTTTTCGGCCACCATCCAGCGTTCGCGGAACAGCACAAAGTCGATATTGGCGGTGCCCTCGACCCCCGAAGGCGCGGTCAGAACGGTGAAAATCGACGGATCGGGGTGATCGAACAGGATCGAGCCCACCGGGCAATAGGTTTTCAGATCGTATTTCACCGGGGCGTAGTTGCCGTGCCAGGCCACCACGTCCAGCGGCGAATGGCCGATATGGGTGCGGTGGAATTGGCCGCACCATTTCACGGTGACGGTGGAGGGGGTTTCGCGATCCTCGAACGCCGCCACCGGGGTTTTGAAATCGCGGCGGTTGGCCATGCAGTTGGCACCGATCGGGCCGCGCCCGGGCAGTTGGAATTTCTGGCCATAGTTTTCGCAAACAAAGCCACGGGCAGGGCCTTGCAGCACCTCGACCCGATAAACCAGCCCGCGCGGGATAACGGCGATTTCCTGCGGCTCCAGATCAATGATGCCAAGTTCGGTGCAGAACCGCAGTTTGCCCTGCTGCGGCACGATCAAAAGCTCGCTGTCGGCGCTGAAGAAATAGTCGTCAACCATGGAATCAGTGACAAGGTAGATGTGGCTGGCCATGCCGACCTGGGTGTTCACATCGCCTGCCGTCGTCATGGTGCGCATACCGGTCAGCCAGGTCAGCGCGGCGTCGCTGTGCGGCACCGGATCCCAGCGGTACTGCCCCAAAGAGATCACATCAGGGTCGATGTGGGGGGCAGATTTCCAATAGGGCAGGTCAATCTTTTCAAAGCGGTGGGTGTGTTTCACCGACGGGCGGATGCGGTAGCACCAGGTCCGTTCGTTCTGGTGGCTGGGCGCGGTGAAGGCGGTGCCGGAAAGCTGTTCGCCATAAAGCCCATAGTTGCATTTCTGCGGGCTGTTCATGCCCTGCGGCAGGGCACCCAGCAGCGCCTCGGTTTCGAAATCATTGCCAAAGCCGGGCATGTAATGTTCGTGGGTTCCAACAGGGGTTGCGGCGCGAACCATGCTGCGCGGCGGACTTTGGGTGTTCATGGCAACCTCCCGAGACAAAGCATTTGATGAGTCTTGTTGGCAGGAATTATCGTTGCATTTGCAACGATGTCAAGCGTGGTGTTTCACTCTCGCGGTTGGGCATGCAAAATCCGAACCCGGGCGTAGACGTGACCGGGGGCGAAATCTGTACGGATGGGTATTACGGCAGGCGCGTCAGCGGTTCATTGCGCGCAGGCTGGCCAATGCCGCAAGCGCCAGCGTTCCGGTAAGGCCCGCCACGATCCAGAAAAAGCCGCGCTCGCCCATCGCCGCCAGAAACGGCGCAAAGGTTAGCGGGGCGACGATGCCGCCGATCAGACCTGCGCCGATGATGGTGGGTGC
>CAMFLG010000457.1 GCA_945957495.1 uncultured Pseudorhodobacter sp.
ACCCTGTTCAGCTTTGGCCATGCCGGGGCCTATGATCACGAGGATGACTGCACCTATCTGCCGCAATCGGTGCGCATCGTCGATATCGGCGATGCCGACATCATCCACACCGACACCGCGCGCAGCCATGCCAACATCCGCAAAGGGGTGGAGGCGATGCTGGCGGCGGGGGCCTTGCCGGTGGTGATCGGCGGTGATCATTCGGTGAATATCCCCTGTATCGAGGCGTTTGAGGGGCGGGGCGATATTCACATCCTGCAGATCGACGCGCATCTGGATTTCGTGGATGAACGCCATGGGGTTCGGGTGGGCCACGGCAGCCCGATGCGGCGCGCGGCAGAGAAGCCCTGGGTCAAGGGGCTGACTCAGGTGGGTATCCGCAACGTTTCATCCACCGCGCGCGAGGGGTATGAGGCGGCGCGGGCGATGGGGTCGGATATTCTGTCGGTGCGGCAGATGCGGGCCTTGGGCGCCGAGGGCGTGATCGCGCGTATTCCGGCCGGGGCGCGGGTGTATGTGACGCTGGATATCGACGGGTTCTGCCCGTCGATCGCGCCGGGGACGGGGACGCCCAGCCATGGCGGCTTCCTGTATTACGAGGTGCTGGAGATGCTGCAGGCGGTGGCGCGGCGGCATGAGGTGGTGGGGATGGATCTGGTGGAAGTGGCGCCCGACTATGACCCGACGCAATCGACCAGCATTTTGGCGGCGCAGATCCTGCTGAACTTTCTGGGCTTCATCTTTGAGGCCCGGGCGCAGGGGGGTGCGGCCTGATATCTGCGAGCATGGATTTGCGAGAGACGGGGGCTTTGCGCCCCCGCGGATTTGCCTTTGGCAAATCCTGCCCCCGCAGAGTATTTGAGCCAATGTGAAGGCAAATTTTAGTTAAATTTTAGGGGGTTGGTTGTGGCTTAGGGCAGGATGTGCAGCCAGGCCCAGCTGGTGAACAGCGAGAGGCCCGTGGCGACCAGAACGGCCGAGGCGTTGACGCGTTTTCCGACCCCGTACATATGCGCGAACATATAGGCATTCACCCCCGGCGGCTGCGCCGAGGTGATGGTGGCAGAGCGCAGGCCATCGACATCAAGGTGGAACACCGTGCGGGCGAGGCCGTAGGAGATTGCCGGGTGCAGCCCCAGTGAGGCGAGGCAGACCAGCGCGATCAGGGCCTTGTCGCCTTCGGGGCGGTAGCGCCACAAGACACCACCCAGACCGAAAAGGGCTGCGGGCAGGGCGGATTTCGCCATCATGTCGGTGGCGGCGGTCAGAAAGCCGGGTTGGGTCAGGCCGGAAAGGTTCACCGCAAAGCCTGCCAGCAGGCCCAGCACGAGGGGCTGGGTGAACACGCCCTTCAGCACTTGCCGGGCAAGGCCCGCATGCGAGCTGCCGGGTTTGCCGTGCGAGCGCGCCCATTCCATCATCAGGATGCCGAAGGTGTAGATCAGCGGCGCGTGGATCGAGATGATGGCGAAGTTTCCGGCCAGCGCCTCGGTTCCGTAGGCGCGTTCGGTGATCGGCACGCCCAGGAGCAGCGAGTTGGAGAAGGTGCAGGCGAAGGCGATGGCGACGCTATCGGTCAGGGGGCGTTTGAACACCAGATGCGTGACTAAGAAGCCAAAGGCAAAGCCGGAAAACGCGCCGATGTAGAAGGACAGCAGCAGGCCGGGGGCGAAGGCCGCGCCCAGATCAAGCGTGGCGACGTTGCGGTACAGCAGCAACGGCAGGGCGAAGCTTTGCGCATAGCGCATCACGCCATCGACGGCGCTGTCCACAAACAGGCCGCCGCGCGCGGCCAGATAGCCAAAGCCGATGATCAGAAAGACCGGCAGAATAACGTCGAGCAGCGCGCTCATGCGACATTGTCGAAGGTCAGGACCATGCCGTCATAGGCGGGGGTCACGCCGGGGGGCAACTCGCCCAGCAGGGTCGCGTAATCCATGTCGAGATGCATGTTGGTGATCACGGCGCGGGCGGGTTTGGCCTGCGCGATCCATTGCAGCGACAGGTCCAGATGCGCGTGGGTCGGGTGCGGTTTGCGGCGCAGCGCGTCGAGCACCCAGCAATCCAGGCCCTGCAGATGCGGCCAGGCGGCCTCGGGGATGGCGACCACGTCGGGCAGATAGGCCAGACCACCGATGCGGAAGCCCAGTGCATCCATCGAGCCGTGATCGACGAGGAAGGGTTGGAACGGGATCGGGCCTGCGGGGCCGGGCACCTCGAACGCGCCGTGGATGGTGCGCAGATCGAGGATCGGAGGGTAGGGCGAGCCGTTCGGTTGCACGAAGGCATAGGCAAAGCGCGACAAGAGCGCGTCTTGCGTGGGGTGATCGGCCCAGACGGGCAGGCGCTGGCGGGTGTTTTGTACGATCTGGCGCAGATCGTCGATGCCGTGGGTATGATCGGCATGGGAATGGGTGAACACCACACCATCCAGTGCGCCGATCCCGGCATCCAGCAGTTGCGCGCGCATGTCGGGTGAGGTGTCGATCAGCACCCGCGTCACCGCGTCGCCTGCCAGCCTTTCGACCAGCATGGAACAGCGGCGGCGGGTGTTTTTCGGGTTCGCGGGGTCACAATCGCCCCAGTCGCCGCCAAGACGCGGCACGCCGCCCGACGATCCACAGCCAAGGATGGTGAAGCGCAGCGTTGCCATCATGCGGCCTTTGCCGCCGGGACGGCCTTGGCGAAAAGACGGTTGAAATTGGCGGTGGTGGCGGCGGCAAATTCCGCCTCGGTCACGCCGAACACCTGCGCGCCGGTTTTGGCGGTGAAGGCGGTATAGGCGGGCTCATTGCGTTTGCCGCGATGCGGGATCGGGGCAAGATAGGGGCTGTCGGTTTCCAGAAGGATCCGGTCCAAGGGCGCGCGGGCGAAGATGTCGCGCAATTCGCCGCTTTTGGGGAAGGTGGCGATGCCCGACATCGAGAGGTAAAACCCCATGTCGAGGGCGGCACGGCCCAAAGCCTCGCCCGAGGAAAAGCAGTGCATGACGCAGGCGTAGGGGCGCACAGCCATGCCTTCGGCCAGTATGCGGGCCATGTCATCG
>CAMFLG010000458.1 GCA_945957495.1 uncultured Pseudorhodobacter sp.
CCCTTGGTACTGTTCCTGACGGCACAGCGTTACATCATGGACAGTTCACTGTCGTCCGGGATCAAGGGTTAGGCAATGGATTGGCCCCATTGGCGTGCCGACCTGTTTGATCCGCGCAAAGTTCCGTTTTCGACGCATGGCAGCTTCATCGCGATTTCTTGGATTGCCGAAGACGGTGCATTCTGGCTGCGCAATCTGCGCGGTGGCGATGAACACACCGATCTGGGCCGGATGCTGCGGCTGGAGGCGCTGGATGCCGCCGGAACCGCAACTGAAGCCGACTGGGAACTTGCGCCGGATTGTCTGACGATGCGAAGTGCTGCTGGGGAATTGCGCCTGTCTTTTGACGGTGCCGACCGGATCAGTCTGGCCGGGCAGGGCATGGGGCTGCGGCTGCGGGCGGGCGGCAGCAAGTACAACTACGCACAGGCTGAGGCGGATCATATCCACGTCTGCATTGCTACGCAGGATTTGCGCTGCAACGTTGCGGCGCAAGTTGGAACCCTGCATCTGGATGCAACGTGGAACGGGCTGTCGTCGGATGCCATCGCGATTGATCTGATGCCGCAACAGGGCAGCCTTGCCGCCACCTTTGATCTGTTCCGCATCGCACCCATCCCCGGACGCGCCGCAGTTCAGCCCAAGGCACAGGCACAAATGGCGCAGGCATTCCGCGACTTCCGCCGCAACTTGCCAACAGTGCCACCCGCCTTTGCCGCAGGGGAGTTGCTGGCCAGCTATATCCTGTGGTCCGCCTATGTTCCTGCCGAAGGTGCGTTAAGCCTGCCGTCGGTCTATATGTCAAAGAATTGGATGACCAATATCTGGTCTTGGGATCATTGCTTTGTGGCTCTTGCCTTCGGGGCGGCGGCGCCGGAATTGGCCTTCGCGCAGATGCAGGCGATCTTCAACGCGCAGGACGCCACAGGCCGGTTGCCGGATTACATCAATGACCGCTATGCCTATTGGGCCTTCACCAAACCCCCCGTGCATGGCTGGACCTTTGCGCAGTTGCGGGCGATGCGACCGGACGCCTACGGGCCGGAACGATTTGCGCAGGTGGCGGTCTGGCTAGAGGCGCAGGCGGATTTCTGGATGGCGGGGCCGCGTCTGGACGGCTTGCCCGCCTATCGTCATGGCAATGATGCCGGGTGGGATAATGCCACCTGCTTTGCCGAAGGCGGGCCTTTGGCGACCCCGGATCTGGCGACATTTCTGATCCTGCAATACGACGAAATCGCCGCAATCTACCGGACACTGGGGCAAACCGAGCGTGCCCAATCTGCCGCGATGCGTGCGGATGAACTCTGCACCGCCCTGTGCGATACCCTTTGGGATGGCACCGGCTTTGTCGCAAGGATGGTCGCAGACGGGCGCATCGTGCGGTCTGGCAAATCGTTGCTGTTGCTTTTGCCACTGATTTTGGGCGACAGGTTGCCCGCAGCCAGACAAACCGCGCTTCTGGCAGAGCTTTTGCGTCCCGGGCGCTATCTGACTGCGCAGGGTCTGGCGACAGAGGCGACGGATAGCGCAATGTACCGCGCCAACGGCTATTGGCGCGGCCCGATCTGGGCGCCGACAACTGCGCTATTTCTGGATGCGCTGCGCCGCGTGGGTCGGAAGGACGTGGCCGACGAGATCGCCCGAAAATATCTGGCAATGTGCAACACCAATGGCATGGCCGAAAACCATGATGCGCTGACCGGACAGGGGCTGCACGATCCGGCCTTCGCGTGGACATCCGCGGTGTATCTGCGGGCGGGCCGCCAACTGGATCTTTGATTTGATCCGGTTCGGTTCTGACAACGCTTCTGAGGCGCCTGAGACTACGCAGCGCGCCAAAACCTAGTGCATGACAAGGCCGCCATCAACATTCAGGCTCTGCCCTGTCATGAAACCCGCCAAGTCAGAGCATAGGAAGGCGACCAACCCGGCAACATCCTCTGGCATGCCGTTGCGCCCCAGCGGTGCCAGCGCCGCATATTGCGCCATCATTTCCTCTGGGGTGATGCCACGCAGCCGGGCCTCCCAGACAACCTCGCGGTCCTGCATGCTGGTCCGGGTATAGCCGGGACAAACCGCATTCACCCGAATGCCCTTCGGCGCCAGCTCCAGCGCCAGCGATTGCGTCCAGCCCACAACGGCGAATTTCGATGCACAGTAATGCGCAAGAAAGGGCGCCCCTCCTTTGCCGCCGACCGAGGCGGTATTGACGATGCAGCCCCGGCCCTTTGCAACAAAATGGCGGGCGGCAATCTGGTTGGTCAGGAATATCCCGCGCGCATTCACGTCGAAATTCAGGTTCCATTCGTCATCGGTGATTTCAAGGGCATGCGCCATTGTCGAAACACCGGCATTGCCGATCAGGATATCGCAACCGCCCATCAGATCAATCGTGCGGGCGAACCCTGCCTCGACAGAGGCGCGATGCCGCACATCCATCTCGACCCAATCTGCGCCTAGAACTGCCGCCGTCGCCGCTGCGGCGACCGGGTCGATATCGGCCAGCACCACAGCAGCCCCACAATCGCGCAGCGTTCGGGCGATGGCCGCGCCAATCCCGCCCGCCGCGCCAGTGACAAGGGCGCGGCGACCGGTCAAACTGGGGGCTGTCATGCCTGTTCCCCGCCGCGCGGCAGGCCCGGGCCATGTACCACCGATCCCAAGAAAGCCGCCAGAAGGATCAACCACGGGGCATAGTCCAGCATCCCCAACTCACCCGCCAACACGGCGTAGTTCAGCACGATCAGCAGGGCGATTGCGGCAAGACACAGCGTTGCGATGGCTGCTATCACAATATCCTTGGCCCGCCCGGTCGCCCCTTCCGGCTGTCGCAGCACGAACACCATCACAGATGCCGAGGTCACCGCCTGAAGCAGCGCGATACCAAGCGCGGCCAGCCCAAAGGTGCTGGACAGAACGGTCATCAACGGATCGGCATTGCCAATGATGAAACCTGCAACCAGAACCGCGCTCACCACCGTCACGGTCAGGCTGGCAACATGTGGAGAGGACAGTCTTTCGTGCAGCGCACCGAACTTGGC
>CAMFLG010000459.1 GCA_945957495.1 uncultured Pseudorhodobacter sp.
GCTTAACCTTGGGCGGTCATCGGCTCTCCAGCCTGTGCCGCAAGACAAAGACTGACATTGAAGGGTTAACAAATCCTTCTTCATCTTGGTGAAAATACTCTCGGGGGTCCGGGGGTGGAAAACCCCCGGGGCTTGGGCCGGGCGCAACGTAAGGGCTAAGGAATGACCGCGAAACTTTACTGCTTTGGCGAATCCGGAAATGCCTACAAGGTGGCGCTTGCGCTGACCTTTGCCGATATGGATTGGGCGCCGGAATACGTCGATTTCTTCAATGGCGCCACGCGCAGTCCGGAATTCCGCGCGATCAACGAAATGGGCGAAGTGCCGGTTCTGGTGGATGGCGAAACCACGCTGACGCAATCGGGCGTCATTCTGGATTATATCAGTTCGAAATCCGGCAAGCTGGGCGGGCGTTCGGCCGCCGAACGCCGCGAGGTGCTGCGCTGGATGTTTTGGGACAATCACAAACTGTCCACCCAGATTGGCACCACCCGGTTTCTGGCGAATTTCGTGCCCGCAGACAAACGCCCCGAAGGCGTGATCCCGTTCTTCCAGGGCCGCCTGAAAGCCGCCTATGCCGTGCTTAACGGCCACCTTGAGGGGCGGTCCTGGGTGGTTGGCAACGCCATGACCATCGCTGATCTGTCGCTCTGCGGTTATCTTTACTACCCCGAGCCTTTTGGTTTCGACCGCAAGGACTGGCCCAATATCGACGCCTGGATGGACCGCATCGCGGCAACCCCGGGCTGGAAACACCCTTATGAATTGATGCCCGGAAATCCATCCGACCGGGCCAAGACCTGACACCATTGGAGGCAGCATGACCGAAGCTTATATCTACGACGCCGTTCGCAGCCCGCGCGGCAAGGGGCGCCCGGACGGGTCTTTGCACGAAGTCACCTCGGTGGCGCTGTCCGCCAAGATCCTGAATGCGGTTAAAGAGCGCAATGGGTTGGAAGGCCACGCGGTTGAGGATGTGATCTGGGGCAATGTCACCCAGGTCGGCGAACAGGGCGGGTGCCTTGCGCGCTCTGCCGTCCTCGCGTCTGATCTGGACGAAAGTATCCCGGGCCTTGCAATCAATCGCTTTTGCGCCTCTGGGATGGAGGCGGTGAACCTTGCCGCCAACCAGGTGAAAGGCGGCGCGGGGCAGGCCTATATCGCCGGCGGGGTCGAGATGATGGGCCGTGTGGCGATGGGATCGGATGGCGCTGCGATTGCCGTGGACCCCAGCCTTGCGATGAAGACCTATTTCGTGCCGCAGGGGATTTCGGCGGATATCATTGCCACCGAATACGGATTTACCCGCGACATGGCCGATGCGCTGGCGATGGAAAGTCAGGCCCGCGCGGCGGCGGCCTGGGCCGACAACCGCTTTGCCCGCTCGATCATCCAGATCAAGGATCGCAACGGCCTGCCAATTCTGGGCCATGACGAATACATGCGCCCGGGCACCGATATGCAGGCGCTGGGCGCGTTGAAACCGGCGTTCAAGGACATGGGCGAAACCATGCCCGGCTTCGACAAGATCGCGCTGATGAAATACCCGCATCTGGAGCGGATCAACCACATCCACCACGCGGGCAACTCCAGCGGCATCGTCGATGGCGCGGCGGCGATCCTGATCGGCAATGCGGAATTCGGCAAGGCACATGGCCTGACCCCGCGCGCGCGCATCAAGGCGACGGCCAAGATCGGCACTGATCCGACGATCATGCTGACCGGCCCGGTGCCGGTGACGGAAAAGATCCTGCGCGATGCGGGCATGACGATTGGCGACATCGACCTGTTCGAGGTGAACGAGGCTTTCGCCGCCGTTGTGCTGCGCTTTCAGCAGGCTTTTGATGTGGACCCGGCGAAGGTCAATGTAAACGGCGGTTCCATTGCCATGGGGCATCCTTTGGGTGCGACCGGGGCAATCATCATCGGCACCCTGCTGGATGAGTTGGAGCGTACGGGTAAATCCACTGGCCTTGCCACGCTTTGCATCGCCTCGGGCATGGGTGCCGCCACCATCATCGAAAGGGTCTGACAATGCCCGCCGCGCGGTTCAGCGACATTGGCGACCGGTTGACCAAAGCGTTGATCGACGGCGACTTTGCGCTGTACCGCGCGGTGATGGACCTGCCGTTGCGTGTCGCCCCGCGCGACGACGCGGCCTATGTTCTGGAAACCGAAGCCGCGCTGCGCGAGGATTTCGATCTGTATCACGCCACCATCACCAACCATGGCGTGACCGACATTTTCCGGCAGGTTCTGTATGTCGAGGATCTGGCGGCGGATCGGCAGCGGATGGTCTGTCTGACCCATATTCTGGCCCGCGCGCATCGGCTGGTGGACCCGTTCGAGACGCGGATGACGATGGTTTTGCGCGCCGAGGGCTGGCGGATTTCCGAAATCGAAAGCTCGGAAGGCCATATCAAATGGACACTCGGCCGCGCCGCGATCAGCCCCGGCGGCCAGTTTGAACCGAAGCCCTGAGCGAAAGAGGAGCGCATCTTGGCCAAGATTGATACAGCAAAGGTTCCGGTCAAGACCGGCTCGATCTACCCTTCGCCCTATGCGGCGATGGTGGCGGGGCGGTCCAGCCTGCGGCTGGGGGATGCGGCGGGGCTGACGCAGTTCGGCGTCAATCTGGTGATGCTGGAACCGGGTGCGATGTCATCGCTGCGGCACTGGCATCTGAACGAGGATGAATTCGTCATGGTGACGGAGGGCGAATGCGTCATGGTGCAGGATGAGGGCGAAACCCTGATGCGCGTGGGCGACTGCGCGGGTTTTCCGGCAGGCAGCAGTAACGGCCACCACTTTTTCAACCGCACCGACCGCCGCGCCAGCTTTCTGGTGATCGGATCGAAAGCCCCGCGCGAGGTTGCCACCTATTCCGACCATGATCTGGTGGTGACGATCGAGGCGGGCAAGGCAAGCTTTACCCACAAGGACGGCACGCCCTATGTGCCGCCGGTTGCGTAATGCCGAAGGTTGCATTGCCCCCGGTTCAGGCCGCCGAAGATGCCGCGCATCCGATCCTGGGCGGCGGTC
>CAMFLG010000460.1 GCA_945957495.1 uncultured Pseudorhodobacter sp.
CGGATGAACTATCCCATAACCGGCGGGCGTTTCAAAGGCCGTGGTCTGTCGGGCGAGGTGATCGGATCGGGCGCCGACATTTCCTGTCTGCGCCGCGACGGGGCGTCGGTGATCGACGCGCTTTACCGCATCCGCACCGATGACGGGGTGGTGATCGTGGTCCACAACAGCGGTCTTTATGAAGACCCGGCCAGCAGTCCGCGCGGCCGGTCCTATCTGGTCACCAGACCGATGTTTACCGCACCCGATGGCCCCTATGACTGGCTGAACCGCAGCCTATTCATCGGCACCGTGGATGACATGGCGGGTGGAGTGCTGGTCTCGGTCTACGAAGTCGCCGCAAAGGCAGCCGGAGCATGACCGTCCTGATCGCAGGCGGTGGCATCGCCGGGCTGGTCATGGGGCTGACCCTGCACCAGCTTGGCCTGCCATTCCGGATCTTTGAACGTGTGGCCGAGCCAAAGCCCTTGGGCGTCGGCATCAACCTGCAACCAAGTTCCGTGCGCGAGCTTTTCGATCTTGGACTTGAGGCCGAGCTGGACCAGATCGGCATCCGCACCCGCCAGTATGGGTTCTACTCCAAATCGGGCCGCGAAATCTGGGTCGAGCCACGCGGGCTTTGGGCCGGCTATCACTGGCCGCAGGTCTCGCTGCATCGTGGCAAGTTCCAGATGATGTTGCTGGACACCCTGCGCGCCCGGGCTGGGGCAGACTGCGTCGTGACCGGTGCGGCCGTGACGGGCTTTGAGACCACCGACGAAAGCGCAACGCTGATCCTGTCGGACGGGCGGCGGGTCCAGGGATCGGTGGCGATTGCCGCCGATGGCATCCATTCCGCGATCCGTCGCCAGATGGTGCCAACCGAAGGCGAGCCGATCTGGAACGGTGCCATCATGTGGCGCGGCACGTCGCAGGCGCGCCACTTCCTTGGCGGCAACGCGATGTTCCTGGCTGGCCATGACAGCCAGCGCTTCGTCGCCTATCCCCTGACGGCGGAAGCCCCCGCGACTGGCCTTGCCCTGATCAACTGGATCGCCGAGCTGAAGGTGGACCCGGCCCGCGCCATGGCCAAGGGCGACTGGAACCGCCCCGCCGACAAGGCCGATTTCCTGCCTGCGTTTGAGGGTTGGGATTTTGGCTGGGTCGATTGCCCGGGGCTGATCCGGTCTTCCGGGGCGGTCTATGAATACCCGATGGTGGACCGGGACCCGCTACCGTCATGGACCGAAGGCCGCGTCACGCTGATCGGGGATGCCGCCCATGCCACCTATCCGGTGGGCTCGAATGGTGCCACGCTGGCCATCATCGACGCCCGCAAACTTGGCGCGGCCATCCGCGACCACGGCCCGACTCGCGCCGCCCTTCTGGCCTATGAGCATGAAATGCGCCCGCGCGCCGAATTGGTGTTGCGCGCAAACCGCGGCAAGGGGCCCGATGCGGTGATGCAGATGGTCGAAGACCGCTGTGGCGGAGTTTTCGACGATATCGAGGCGGTTATCCCCCGCACGGAACTGGCCGCCCATGCCGAGCATTACAAACGTCTTTCGGGCTTTTCCGTCGATATCCTGAACAACCAACCCCCGATCCTGGGCGACAGCGGAAAAGCCCCCGCATGACGCTGTTCTCCGAATTCCGCGTGCTGGTCGGGACGCCTTTGAAATTGGGCGACGACGGCTTTGGTGAGACGCGCATCGTGCCGATCCTGGGCGGCACGGTCAGCGGTCCGGGCCTGACCGGCAGCATCCTGCCCGGTGGCGTGGATGAACAGCGCATCCGTGCCGACGGGCTGACGCGACTGCACGCCCGCTATGTGATCAGGGCCGAAGACGGGGCGCTGATCAAGGTTGACAGCCAGGGCCTGCGCCATGGTCCGCCCGAGGTGATCGCTGCCCTGGCGCGCGGTGAAAGGGTGAAACCGGGCGATCTCTACTTCCGCACCGTGATCCGATTTGAAACTTCCGCTCCGGCCCATGACGCCCTGAACAAGGCCATGTTCCTTACCGATGGCGAGCGGCTACCCGATTGTGTCGTTTTGCGTTTGACCGCTGTTTGAGGCGGGCCGGGTGCCAGGACTTTTGTCATCCTCGGCGGTCGGCCTGACCGGGAAGACGACTTGGCGGACTGATTCGTGCCCGGCGGTGCCTTGCAATTTGCCGCCATCGGTCCGATGCGGCCGATGCCGTAAGCTCGGACCACCGTCCGCTCAGTGGCAATAGCTGTCCGGTTGTCGCGTTGACGTTAACAGGGGTCATCCTCAATTTGTGTGGTGCAGAGGAAGCATTCGGGCCCTGAGCAAGTTCGGGCCGGCTCGCCCATACATCGCGCGCTTCAAGGTCTTCAATCGGTTGATCTGGCCTTCGGCTTGACCATTGCTCCACTCCATTTCGATCGCATTCCTGACCGCATCAATGTCTCTGTTCAAGGTTCGGGCGAACCGCACGATGGGCGCCAGGTCCGTTTCGATCGCATCGTCGATCCAGGCGGGCAGCGGGTCTGCTTTTCGACCACGCAAGATGCCATTGAAACGCATGGCGAGGCGCCGCATTGTTGTGAAGGCAGGCGAGCCTTCCTTGAGAACTTCGACTTTTCTCGCCTGTTCCAAGGTGAACTTTCCTCTTGGTTTGATGCAGAGTGCGGCCGCGATAACCGGGGAAATCGCGTGCCCGGTTTCCGGGTCCCGGACCGGTGCAAGGATCTGATCTTCCTTGATGGGTCCCTCCTGTTCCTGTTTTTCGGCTCTGCGCCATCCGGCCAAGAGCCGCTGCAAGTTTGACAGGCTGCCCTCGTAACCACGTTCTTGGATCAAAGGGAGCAGTGCATTGCCGCTGCGAATACCGTTCTCCCAGCGTTGCTTCAGGTACTCTTCAAAATACCATGCAGACGAGCGTTTGAGGACCGCGCGCTTTCGGTCCGGTGGCGTCTCGAACTGCAGCCATTTCGCGACGCTACGTCGGGGAAACCCCGTCTGTTGATTTCCACCCAGAAGTGACCCGGGTAGGGGCGTAATTTTCATTGAGAA
>CAMFLG010000461.1 GCA_945957495.1 uncultured Pseudorhodobacter sp.
CCCTTGCCGGTGAAAAACTGGCGCATGTGCCGGATACCCCCGGCCCGGATGCAGAATATCCACCTGCCGCCGCCTTGCCCGGTCTTGCCCTGTCGCCCACCGGCACGCTGGTCAATCTGCGGCAAATATCGGAACAGCAGGCCGACGGCTATTACACGCCAAAAATCTGGTTAGAGGTTGTCACCGAAACCGGCAGCCGCACGATTGAATTGGCCGAAGACCTTCGCGATGTTCTCAGCGTGGATATCTCTGCCGACGGGCAGTTCGTAACCTATGCCGGCCAGACCGACAGCGTATATGTCGCCCGGACCGAAGTGCGCGATCTTGGCAATGGAAACGTGGTTTTTTCCGCCACACAGGACGGCTCTGACGCGGCAAAGGCGATGGGGTTTGACCGGTTTGTCTATTCGATTGACCGGTTGAAATTCGCGCCGGGCGGCATGTTGGTCAGCATCGGGTCCGAAGGGCAGGATATTCTGCTTCTGGATCCGCTGCACCAGAAAGTGGCTGCGGCCTTTGCTGCGCCGTTGGCGACGGCGCAAAATCAGACTGCATTGTTGCAAGGCAACCGGTTGTTTTCCTCGGACGGTGCGGGGGCAATCCGGGTCTGGGATCTGGCGCAAGGCAGACTGGAAACAACGGTTTCACTCGGCGAAGCCAATTTGGGCGTGGAAGAGCAGATCGAACCCGATGGCGATCAGTTTTACCTTTATTCCGGGCTGGACGATGGCTTGGTCTTTGGCTTTGACATGGCCAATCTGGCGCCCATCCCGCTTGGCCCCGATCAGGCGGCGGCGATTTATGCCCGGATGGACTATGACGCCAGCATTCCGTTGCCGGAACAGGTTCAGGCCGACATCAACGCGCTGCAATCGGGCGATGCCGTGGCACCAAGTGACAGGGTCGTGCCGCTGGCGCAGGGGCGCATCGGCGTGGTCAGTCAGGCGGTGGGTCTGCACCGTGCCTATGACCTGACCACCGGGGCACTTCTGGCCGAATTTCTGGCCACGCCGGATGGTGAATGGCTGGTGGTCACACCGGAAGGCTTCTTTGCCGCCTCTGCCAATGGGGCAAATTTAGTGTCTGTTTCCAATGGCCTGCATGCTTTTGCCGTCGATCAGGCCTATCAGGCGCTATATCGGCCCGATCTGGTGCAGGCAAAGCTGGCGGGCGATCCCGATGGGCTGGTTGCCAAAGCGGCGGCGCAGTTGGACCTTGCGCGCATCATGAGCTCTGGCCCCGCGCCGATCACCCGGTTCTCGCTGCCGATGCAGGGCAGCAAGGCGACCGACCCCGAGGTTGAAGTGCAGATCGAGTTGCAGGACGAGGGCGGCGGCATCGGGCGGGTGGAATGGCGGCTGAACGGCATGACGGTTGAGGTGCAGCCAACCCGCGAAGCCGTTGCTTTGGAAGAGGAAAATCCAACCGCCAAGGCACGGATGGCACTGGACCCGGGGCAGAACGTTATCGAGGTGGTGGCCTATAATGCGGCGGGGCTGTTGGCCTCGGCGCCGCAGCAGTTGACGATCACCTGGGACGGCGTGGCCAGCACGGAACCACCCGCGTTGCATGTTTTGGCGGTGGGGGTGAACGACTACGCCGACGGGCGGTTGCAGTTGAAATACGCCGCAGCCGATGCGCAAGCCTTTGCAGATGCAATGAAAAAGGCCGGGGCGGGGCTATATTCCTCTGTCGATGTGGTGACGCTGCTGGACGCGGATGTGACCGAGGCCAAGCTGGATGCGGCGTTTGCGGAAATTGGAAAGCGGGCGAAATCGCAGGATGTTTTCCTGTTCTTTCTGGCCGGGCACGGCAAGACCGTTGAGGGCAAATACTACTTCATCCCGCAGGATTTCCGCTTTGACGGTGACGACCCGATCCGCACCCACGGTATCAATCAGGACCGCTGGCAGGAATGGGCGGCGCGGGTGAAGGCCAAGAAATCTGTAATGATTTACGATACTTGCGAGAGTGGCAGCATCACCGAAACCCGGTCTGTCGATGCCGCGATGGCGCAGTCGGCGGCGGTGGAGCGGTTGACGCGGGCGATGGGGCGGACGATCCTTTCGGCCTCGACCGATGACGCCCCGGCGCTGGAGGGGTATCAGGGGCATGGGGTGATGACCTGGGCGATGCTGGACGCGATGGGTCAGGCCGACAGCAACGGCAATGCGACCATCGAGGTCACGGAACTGGCGAATTTTCTGGACGTGAAAGTGCCCGAGATTTCCAGCGCTGCCTTCGGCTTTCGTCAGGTGCCGCAGATGTCGATCAAAGGGTCTGATTTCGCTTTGGGATCAAAAGTCTCCGTTCTGGATACCGCCGCTGTGGAAAACTTCCCTGCCACGCTGACGCATGTGGTTGCGGGCGGCACTGCGGTGCTGGATGCGCCGGGCGGGGCCGAGGTTCAGGCCATTCCGCAGGGGGTGTTCTATGGCGTGTTCAGGATCGAAGAGCAGGGCGGATTTGCGCGGATTGCGAAGGATGGCAAGGCCTTGGGCTGGGTGGCTGCGGCGGCGCTGACGCCTTTGCAGTAAGCTCTTGGGAGCGCTGTGTTAATCCGGGGCATTGCCCCAAAAACCGACGTATGTTTTGCGTATGCCACGCGTATGCTTTGCGTGCATACGTTGTGGCACAGGAGAGCGCGTTAACCATTTGGCGCGAATCGGGGGCGGGAACGCCCGATCAGGGCTGTTCTTCGGCAATCAACTGCCAGGCGACCATGAACAGGGCGGCGATGACAGGGCCTGCGACAAAGCCGGTAACGCCCAGGGTCGAGATGCCGCCGACGGTGGCGAACAGCACGACGTAATCGGGCATATGCGTCTTGTGGCCCACGATCATCGGGCGCAGCAAGTTGTCGACGGTGCTGATCACCAGCCCGCCAAAGGCCAGAAGGATCGCCGCCTTGATCCACGACCCGCCCAGCGCCAGGATGATGACCGCCGGAAACCACACCACGGCAGAGCCCAGCGCCGGGATCAGCGACATCAGCGCCATCACCACCCCCCAGAAC
>CAMFLG010000462.1 GCA_945957495.1 uncultured Pseudorhodobacter sp.
ATCCTGATCCTAAGCTGGGGCTTGTATCAGTGTGGCGCGGAGCGATCACATAACTCCAACTTTTATGTAACGGGTCTTGGAATGTGCTATGGTGGGATGTATCTGCGAGGTAAGGCAGGATGCAGCATGAACGATGAAAGCCCACAGCTCGTAACGATGACGCCGAATGTGAATCGCATTCTGGCGGCTCTTTTCCATGTGATGAGCGAAGCAGAGCGCAGGGGGCGACCCGTTTCACAATATGATCTGGTAAAGACGCTGTTCCTCGCGGATCGCGCTCATCTCAACGAATGGGGGCGTCCTATCACTTACGACAATTACATTGCGATGAAACATGGTCCTGTGCCGTCAATGGCGTATGATCTGCTTAAAGGCAATGAACTGGCGCTTCGTGACAACCGCATTCGCGCCCTCCCTTGGAGGGCCGTCGAGCAACCGAAGGCGATCAAGCATTACTTTCCGGTCCAAGACGCAATCGACGTCGAAAGTCATTTGTCACAGAGTGATATCGAGGTTCTGAATGATGCCTTGGGCACGGTACTTCGACTTGGATTCGGACAAATTCGCAGACTAACCCATGAGGATCCGGCCTATGTGGACGCCTGGCGCGCGGATGGTGGAAAAGCTGCGTATGACATGAAACTTGGTCTGCTGTTTGAAGAACCCAACTTTGAAAAGGCAGCGGTTTTGGCAGAATATTCGCCGTATGTTTAAGGTCGGCGATGTCGTCCGTTTCTACTCGCCTACGGCCAGCAAGGAGAAGTTTCATCTCTGCCTTGGGCATGGCGAGAGTGGACCGCTGTTCGCTTTCTTGCACCTCAATTCCGGTTCGGGTTATCGTGGTGATTGCGTGCTGGAAGACGGGCAAATCCTAGGTTTGCCAAAATCACCAACTGACAAGACTGTCGTTTCGTTTTCAGTTATTGTGAAAATGGGCGAGCAACGTCTTCAAAAATTTGCAGCCGTGAAAACAGGCGCGATCGACGCAAATGTTGCGGGCGAACTCGCTGCATTTGCGAAAAACGTGCCGACGCTGACGCGAGACGAGCGGGCCTTTGTCGTTGCTGCCTTTGAAAGTCTGTTTGGCCCACTGTAGGCATGCCCTTGCTAGTTGTCCGGCTGGGTCAGGATCAGCGGGCCGTTTCGGGTGGCAACGACGGTATGTTCGAACTGCACCACAGGGGCTGCGGGGCGGCTGTAAAGGGTCCAGCCGTCGCGGCCCTCATCCGCCCAGAGCCCGCCCATCGACAGGAACGGCTCCACCGTAATCACCTGCCCCTCGCGCAGGATGCGCTTTTCGCTGCGGTCTGGCCAGGTAGCGATTTCTGTCGGGGCTTCGTGCAGGGCGCGGCCAACGCCGTGGCTGGCCAGATTGCGGATCAGGGTATAGCCGCGCTCGTCGGCAAAGCGGCCGATGGCGCGACCGATCCCGGCCAGCGGCCTGCCTGCTGCCACCTGCGCCACGCCGATCTGCATGGCGCGGCGGCCATCGCGGCAAAGACGGTCCAACTGCGGCCGATCCTGCGCGGGGCCAGTGTGCGGCACGCGAAAGCTGGCGCCGGTATCGGCGAAAAACCCGTTCTTGCTGGCCGAGACGTCGATATTCACCAGATCCCCCGCCATGATCACCCGCGTGCCGGGGATGCCGTGGGCAATCTCCTCGTTCACGCTGATGCAGGTGGCACCGGGGAAGGCATAGGCAGACTCTGGCGCAGACACCGCGCCGTCGCGGTGCAGCAATTGCCGCCCCAGATCGTCCAGCTCTTGCGTCGTCATGCCCGGTTGCAGCGCCTTGGCCATCGCCTGCAGGACGTTGGCGACGATGCGGCCAATCTCGCGCAGGCCGGTGAGTTCGTCTTCACTGGTGATCGTCATGGCGTCCCCTTTCGCGGCCCGAACCGGGGGAAGGCCCGCCAGTCCGGGTCAGTTGCCGCCATCGGGGCGGCAATGTCAAACCCGCAGCCCATCAGTAAAGCGCCTCAAACTCGCCATAGCGGGTTGAGGCCAGCACGATCACCTTGGCACCGTCCTGCACGCGGTCGTGCAGATCGATCACATCCTGATCCAGAAGGCGGATGCAGCCCGAGGACACCGCCTGCCCCAGATATTTCGGCTCACACGCGCCATGGATGCGGTAAAGCGTGTCCTGCTTGTTCTGGAACAGATACAGCGCCCGCGCCCCCAACGGGTTGCCGGGGCCGCCCGGCATGCCACCATTGGCCACCGAATAGGGGGCAAATTCGGGCCGACGTTCGATCATCGAATCCGGTGCCTTCCAGACCGGCCATTTGCGGCGGAACTGCATCACCGCATCACCGTTCCAGCCGTAGCCCGCCGCCCCCACCGAAACGCCATAGCGCAGGGCGCGGTCATGCGAGGTGATCAGGTGCAGATAGGCCGCGTCGGGATCGACGATCAGGGTGCCGGGTTTTTCAAACGGGAAGGGGTTTGCCACCTCGGTTCGCCACAGTTTCGGGTCCACCACGCCATCGGGCACGGCGGGCACCGGGAAGGGCTCTGTCAGAATGGCGCCATAATGGGCGGGCATCGGCGGCGGCGGGGGTGCCGGTGGTGGCGGGGGCGGGGCGGGTTTGGCACAGGCAGAAAGTGCCGCAGCAGAGGCTGCGGCCAGAAGGCTGCGTCGGGTAATCATGGTGATGGGTCTTTCCAAGCTGAATGGTCCGGGGGCCGACTGTGGCGTCGGCAGCGGCGATCAGCT
This sequence comes from uncultured Pseudorhodobacter sp., assembly GCA_945957495.1. GTDB lineage: Bacteria > Pseudomonadota > Alphaproteobacteria > Rhodobacterales > Rhodobacteraceae > Cypionkella. The sequence goes on from CAMFLG010000462.1 coordinate 2,720, forward strand.
GGCCCTTGGTGGCCGGATCCCCGGGGCAGGCGCGCGCCCGGTCCAGTTGAACACCGTCAGCACCGGAACCGGACCCTCGGTATCGGCGGCAGGCAGGCGCACCGGTTCGGGCAAAAGCCCAAGCACCGGGTTGCAGGGGGTTCCGGGCAGGGCCGGGCCTTTGCACTGATGCGGCGCGATCAGGATAGCGTCGCCTTGCACGGGCTGGCCCGCCTCGACCCGCGCGCAAACCGTCTGCAAGCCATCCTCTTCGACCAGATACGCAACCGTCGCCGTGCCCGAGAATGCCTGCGTG
>CAMFLG010000463.1 GCA_945957495.1 uncultured Pseudorhodobacter sp.
GGGTGCATCCTTTGGCATCACGATCACTGCCGTCACCCCATGCCGGCTTGCGGCCAAAGCCACCCCCTGCGCGTGATTGCCGGAGGAAAACGCGATCACCCCACGCGCCCGCACCTCTGGCGCCAAGGCAGAAACCGCCGCCCAACCACCGCGAAACTTGAAACTGCCGGTCCATTGCAGGCATTCCGCCTTCACGAACACCCGCCGCCCGGCAATGCGGTCCAGCAGGGGTGCGTTCAGCAGCGGCGTCACCCGCGCCTGCCCGCGCAACCGAACCGCCGCCGCGCGGATCATGTCGATATTCATGCGACGGCCCCCAGAAACGCGGCGACCGCCGCCAGACTTTCCGGCTCGTCCAGAAATGGCACATGTGCGCGCCCCGGCACCTCGGCATAGATCATATCGGGCCGCCGCCGCTGCATCTCTGCCACCGTTTCAACCGACAGAAGGTCAGTATTCGCCCCACGGATCAAGGCCAGCGGCAGCCCCGCCAGCGCATCGAACAACGGCCAGGCACCGGCGGCGGGGCCCTGAAACGCCGCGAGGAAGGCCTCGCGCAGGGCCGGGTCATAGTTGATCTTTAGCCCGGTCTCGGTCGTGATATAGTGATGCTGCGCCTCGCTTTGCCAGCGCGCGGCACTCACCCCCTCGAACCCCGGATTGCCGCGGGCCAGCCGCGCCGCCATATCCTCAAGGCTTTTCGCCGCCGGATTGCGCCCGACGTAATCGAAAATCCGCTCCAGCCCGGCGCGTTCGATGACCGGCCCCACATCGTTCAGACACAGGCCCAGCAGCCGGTCCTTGGCCAGCACCGCCAGCACCATGCCGATCAACCCGCCGCGAGAGGTGCCCAGAACTGCGACCTTGCCTAGGCCCAGATGGTTCAGCAGTGCGATCACATCCTGCGCCTCTTGCGGCACGGTGTAGCTTTGCGCCCCCGTCCAGGCACTGTCGCCGCGGCCGCGATAATCCATACGGATCACCCGGCAGGGCGGCAGATGCGGCAGCAGATAGTCGAAATCCGCCCGCGTGCGCGTCAGGCCGGGCAGGCACAGCAACGGCAGTCCTTCGCCCTCGTCACTATAGGCCAGAAGGGCGCCATCGGCGGCGGTAAAGAAGTCAGGCATGCTCGCGCTCCTAAGGGGATGGCGGCAAACTGGCACAGCAAACCCGCCTGCGAAAGGGGGTGCGGCGCAAGTGCGCTTGCGGTGCCGCCGGTCACGGCATAGACCAAGCCCGGGAAATCAAGGGCGCGATCATGGCCGAAGACGCAAAAGACGAACGTGCGAAATCAAAACGGGTTGGCGCCCTGCGCGGGCTTTGGCCGTTCATCCGGCCCTATCGCCCGATGGTGGTGACGGCGATGCTTGCGCTGATCGTGACGGCCTCGGTCAGCCTGATCATGCCGATGGCGGTGCGCCGCGTGGTCGATGGCTTTGGCGCGGGCGATGTGCTGCTTTTGGACAAGTATTTCGGCGCGGCCCTGCTGATTGCCGCGCTGTTGGCGCTGGGCACCGGCGTGCGCTATTACTTTGTCACCCGTCTGGGTGAACGTGTTGTCACCGACATCCGCCGCGCCCTGTTCAACCGCGTGATGGGGATGAGCCCGGCCTATTTCGAACGCGTCATGACGGGCGAGGTCGTCAGCCGCATCAACACCGATACCACGCTGATCCTGTCGGTGATCGGCTCTTCCGTGTCGATCGCGCTGCGCAACGCGCTTACGCTGGTGGGGGGGCTGGTGCTGCTGGCGCTGACTTCGGCCAAATTGACCGGGCTTGTGCTGTTGCTGGTGCCCGCCGTGGTGGTGCCGATCATCGTGCTGGGCCGCCGCCTGCGCAAACTGGGCCGCGACAATCAGGATTGGATCGCGCAATCCTCTGGCAAGGCGGCAGAGGCGCTGGGCGCCGTGCAAACGGTGCAGGCCTTCACCCATGTCGATCAGACCCGCCGCGACTTTGCAGATGTGGCCGAAAAGGCCTATGCCTCGTCGCTGACCCGCATTTCCACCCGCGCCATCATGACGATGATCGTGATTTTCCTGGTCTTTGCCGGGGTTGTGGGCGTGCTGTGGATGGGTGCGCGCGATGTGCGCGAGGGTGCCATGACCGCAGGCCAGTTGGTGCAATTCGTCATCTACGCCGTGCTTGTCGCCGGGGCCGTCGGGGCCCTGTCGGAAATCTGGGGAGAGTTGCAGCGCGCCGCAGGCGCCACCGAACGGCTGGTCGAAATGCTGAACGCCACCGATCCGGTGCAATCGCCCGCCAGTCCCGTGGCCCTGCCGCGCCCGGTGCGGGGCGAAATCACGCTGGACAACGTGGTGTTTCAGTACCCCTCGCGCCCCAACACCTCGGCGCTGGATGGGGTGTCGCTGACGGTGCAACCGGGGGAAACCGTGGCGCTGGTTGGCCCGTCTGGTGCGGGCAAATCCACAGTGCTGCAACTTTTGATGCGGTTCTATGATCCGCAGTCGGGCAGCATCCGGCTGGACGGCATCGACCTACGCACGATGGAGCGGGATGATTTCCGCTCTGTCATGGCGCTGGTGCCGCAAGACCCGGTGATCTTTGCCGCCTCGGCGCTGGAAAACATCCGCTTCAGCCGCCCCGACGCAACCGTGGCCCAGGTGCAGGCCGCCGCCCGCGCCGCCGCCGCTGACAGCTTTATCGAGGCGCTGCCCGAAGGTTACGACACCTACCTTGGTGAACGCGGCGTGATGCTGTCGGGCGGGCAGAAACAACGCATTGCCATCGCCCGCGCCATCCTGCGCGATGCCCGCGTTCTGCTGTTGGACGAGGCCACCTCGGCGCTGGACGCCGAATCGGAACGTGCGGTGCAAACAGCGGTGGATCAGTTGGCGCAGGGCCGCACCCTGATCGTGGTGGCGCACCGTCTGGCCACCGTCAAACGCGCCGACCGTATCGTGGTCTTTGATCACGGCCAGATCATCGCCATCGGCACGCATGACGATCTGGTGGCGCAAGGCGGCCTTTACGCCCGTCTGGCC
>CAMFLG010000464.1 GCA_945957495.1 uncultured Pseudorhodobacter sp.
CCGATCTTGCCCGCGAGGCTGCGGCTTTGGCCAGTCTGCGCCGCTGGGCCGGACGTTATGCGCCAATGGTGGCTGCAGATGGGGTTGATGGCTTGATGGCCGATATTTCGGGTGTCCCACATCTGTTCGGTGGCGAGGCCGACCTGCGCGACGATCTGCAAGCGCGGTTGGAGCGGGCCGGCCTGCACGCCGCCAGCGCCATCGCCGGAACCCGTGGTGCGGCCCATGCGCTGGCCCGCCACGGCGGCGGCATCGTGCCGGACGGCAAACTGGCCGAGGGCATCGGGCATCTTCCCGTTACGGCCTTGCGGGTCGATCATGATACCGCCAAGGCGCTGACCCTACTTGGTCTGTCGCGCATCGGTGATCTGGCCCTTCTGCCACGCGCCCCCTTGGCGCGGCGCTTTGGGTCGGGGCTGGTGCTGCGGCTGGATCAGGCTTTGGGTGTGCAGGCAGAGCCGGTGGCAGCGGAACTGGACGCGCCGCATTTCGGGGTGCGGATGACGCTGCCCGAACCAATCGGGTTGCAATCCGATGTGATGGCGGGCCTTGCGCGGCTTTTGGACCGGCTTTGCGCCAAGCTGTCCGCGACCCATATGGGGGCACGGCGGGTGCGGCTGGAATTGCGGCGGGTGGATCGCGGCACGGCGCAGGTGGAAATCGGCCTTGCCCGTCCGATGCGCGATCCCGGCCGCATTGCCGCCCTCTTTGCCAAGGGCGTGGACGAGGTGGATTCCGGCTTTGGCATCGACGCGCTGCGGCTGACCGCCCCGGTGGTTGAGGCGCTGGCGCCTGAACAAATCGGCGGCGGCCCCACGATCCGGCACGACGATGCTTTGGCCGATCTTCTGTCCTCTATCGGCAACCGCATCGGCTTTGACCGGGTGTTGCGGCTTCTGCCTGCGCAAAGCCTGATCCCCGAGCGCAGCTTTCTGCTGGCCCCCGCCGCCTATTCCACCCCCGAACCGGAACCCCGGCGCGGGGGCGTGCAGCGACCGATCACCCTGTTTCCACCGGAGCCCGTCACCGCCGCCCCTGGCACTCCACCCACCCGTTTCCGCTGGCGGCGCATGCACTTTACCACCCTGCGCGCGGCAGGGCCGGAGCGGATCACCCCGGAATGGTGGTTTGACGACCCGGCATGGCGGAGCGGGTTGCGGGATTACTGGCGGATCGAAACGCAGGAAGGCCCGCGCCTCTGGCTGTTCACGACCCCGCAGCTTGACAGCGCCTCTGATTGGTATGTGCAGGGGGAGTTCGCATGACTTCCGCTCGCGCCCAGCCGTATGCCGAACTCTGTGTCACCTCGAATTTCACCTTCCTCACCGGGGCCTCGCATCCCGAGGAGCTAGTGACGCGGGCGGCAGAGCTTGGCCTTTCCGCCATCGCCATCACCGACCGCAATTCACTGGCGGGCGTGGTGCGGGCCTATTCGGCATTGAAGGAACTCTCCCGGCTGCGCGATGAGGTGCAGGCCACGGCCGAGGCCGCGCAGGACGGCCCAACCATCCGGTCGCGGCAGGTGACGGACCATTCGAGCCGCCAGACCGTGCCGCATTTCACCGGCCAAACCGAAGCACCAACCCTGCCCGATGCCCCCTTGCCCAAGCTGATCGCGGGCGCGCGGTTGGTCCTGACCGACAGCCCCGTCGAATGGTTGGCCCTGCCCATCGATCTGCCCGCATGGTCGCGTCTGACCCGGCTTCTCAGCCTGGGCAAACGCCGCGCGCCGAAAGGCGAGTGCCACCTGCAACGGGCTGATCTGACGGCATGGGGGCAAGGCATGATCCTGATTGCCCTGCCGCCTGACCTACTGGAGGATGCCAGCCCCAAGACGACCCACACCGACCTTGGGGCCATTGCCCGCGCCTTTCCCGGCCAGTGCTTCCTTGGTGCCGCCCCGCGCTATGATGGCCGCGACCAGGCACGGCTGAACCAGTTGGCGCTGCTGGCCCAGGGCGTGAACCTGCCCATGGTCGCGGTTGGCGATGTGCTGATGCACCGCGCCGCTCGCCGCCCCTTGGCCGATGTGCTGACCTGTCTGCGCCTTGGCTGCACGATCGACAATATCGGCGCGAACCGGCTTGCCAATGGCGAACGCCGGTTGAAGTCCGAGGCAGAGATGGCCCGCCTTTTCGCCCGCCACCCCGCCGCCCTGCGTCGCACTGTCGAGATTGCCGACCGCTGCGCCTTTCGCCTGGAAGATCTGAAATACCAATACCCTGACGAAGCGCTTAACGGCGAACCTGCGCAGGCCCGGCTGGAGCGCTTGACCCGCGATGGCCTGCACTGGCGCTATCCCGCGGGGGCACCCGCAAACATCGCGGCCCGGGTGGACCAAGAATTACGCCTGATCGCCGAGGTGGAATATGCGCCGTATTTCCTGACCGTGCATGACATCGTCAAGTTCGCACGATCAGAAGGTATTCTCTGCCAGGGCCGCGGATCGGCGGCCAATTCCGTCGTCTGCTACCTGTTGGGCATCACCGAAGTTCCACCCGAGTCGATCACCCTGATCTTTGAGCGATTCATCTCCAAAGAACGCGGCGAGCCGCCGGATATCGACGTGGACTTCGAACACGAGCGGCGGGAAGAAGTGATCCAGTGGATCTATAAACGCTATAGCCGCGACCGTGCCGGTCTGACCGCCACGGTCATCCACTTCCGCAGCCGCGCCGCGATCCGCGAGGTGGGCAAGATTATGGGGCTTTCCCAGGATGTTGTCGCGCGGCTGGCGGGGCAGATCTGGGGCTGGTCCTCCTCGGCCCCGGATGAGGGTCGGTTGCGCGACGCGGGTCTTGATCCGGCAGATCACCGTATCCGGCTGACCCTGAAACTCATCGAAGAAATCATCGGCTTTCCCCGCCACCTGAGCCAGCATGTCGGCGGCTTTGTCATCACCCAAGGCCGGCTGGACGAGCTTTGCCCCATCGAAAATGCCGCGATGGAGGATCGCACCGTCATCGAATGGGACAAAGACGATATCGACGCGCTTGGCCTGTTGCT
>CAMFLG010000465.1 GCA_945957495.1 uncultured Pseudorhodobacter sp.
GGGTACAGGTGCAGATTGGCGGGCAGGCATTGCAGATCCATATGCGCCCAAGCGTTGGCGCGTTTCAGCGCCAGCACCTCATGCGCCAAGGCCCCGCAGGCGATCAGCAAAATGCGGCCCTGATGCGCGGGCGGAAGGCCCGCCTCTGTCAGGGTTTGATCATCGGGGTCTAGTGCCACCGTAATGCCCGCGCTGCCAAGGCCAAGGCCAGCATTGGCACGCTCAACCAGACCAAAGACACCCCGGCCAGTTGCACCACGGCGATGCTGAGACCGGCCATGACGATCACCCCGGCGATCAGGGCCAGAAAGGTGGGAAGCGGCATGAGACTCTCCTTTTCACAACAGGATCAAGTCATAGTTGGGTATGAAAAAGCCCCGGGGCAAGCCCGGGGCGATGTTTCTTGGCCAACGTCGGCAGGATCAGGCCCGCAGCGCGTTATGTTTGCGCAGAACCAGCGCCTTGGCGGTTTCCACGGCCACGGCGGCGTCCCGGCAATAGGCGTCGGCGCCGATGGCCTTGCCGAATTCTTCGTTCAGCGGCGCGCCGCCGACGAGGATGATGAATTCCTCGCGCATGCCCTTTTCCTTCATCGTGTCGATCACGACTTTCATGTAGGGCATGGTGGTGGTCAGCAGGGCGGACATGCCAAGGATGTCGGGCTGTTCAGCCTCCAACGCCTCAAGGTATTTCTCGACCGAGTTGTTGATGCCAAGGTCTTTGACCTCAAACCCGGCGCCTTCCATCATCATGCCGACAAGGTTCTTGCCGATATCGTGGATATCGCCTTTGACGGTGCCGATCACCATCTTGCCCATGCGCGGGGCGCCGGTGGCGATCAGCAGCGGTTTCAGGATGGCCATGCCGCCCTTCATCGCGTTGGCGGCAAGCAGCACTTCCGGCACGAACAGGATGCCGTCGCGGAAGTCGGCGCCAACGATGGTCATGCCGGCGACAAGCGCCTTTGTCAGCACGTCATAGGGCGCCCAGCCCCGTTCGATCAGGATGTTGACGCCATCCTCGATTTCTTCTTTCAGGCCATCATAAAGGTCGTCGTGCATTTGCAGCACAAGTTCGTCGTCCGAGAGTTCGGAGAGGATGATTTCGTCGTCGGCCATCTGGGAGCTCCTTGGGCAGTTGCTTCGTCAATGAGGCCAAAGCCCGGGGTTGACTTTGATATTTACGACATGCCTCAGATGAAAGCCGACTTCAAGTGTGGTGCAAGGGAAAATGCTTTGCCTTGTTCGTGGTATGTTCTATTCTTGCTGCATGGATGAAACCGAAACCACAATCTTGCCGGGGCAGCGGCTGCGCGGGCGGGGCGCGTTGCAGAATGCGGCCGGTCGGTTCGAGGCCAGCCGCACGGTGGCCTTTGAGGACGGGTGGGAGCCGCCGGAGGAACGTGTGCTGCGCACCGAGGTGCGGCTGGAAGATCCGCGTTCGGCGCTGAGTTATAACCGGTCGCCCGATCTGCCGTTTGACCGGTCGATCAACCCCTATCGCGGCTGCGAACATGGCTGCATCTATTGTTTTGCACGGCCCAGCCATGCCTATCTGAACCTGTCGCCGGGGCTGGATTTTGAAACGCGGCTGATCGCGCGCCCGGGGATTGGCGCGGTGCTGGAGCGGGAGTTGCGGGCGAAATCCTATGTGCCGCAGGTGATTGCCCTGGGCACCAACACCGACCCCTATCAGCCGATCGAGGCGAAATATCGCGTGATGCGCGAGGTGCTGGAGGTGCTGGCGGCCTTTCGGCATCCGGTGGCGATCACCACGAAAGGAACGCTGATCGAGGCGGATGTTGACCTTTTGGCAGAGATGGCTGCGGCGGGGCTGTGCCGGGTGGGGATTTCGGTGACGACGCTGGATGCGGCGCTGTCGCGGCAGATGGAGCCGCGCGCGGCGGCCCCGAAGCGGCGGTTGCAGGTGATTGAACGGCTGACGCGGGCAGGCATTCCGGTGCGGGTGATGGTGGCACCGGTCGTTCCCGGCCTGACGGATCATGAGTTGGAGCCGATCCTGCAGGCGGCGCGCGATGCGGGGGCGATGGCCGCCACCTACATCGCGTTGCGCCTGCCGCGTGAGGTGTCGGGATTGTTTCAGGATTGGCTGGCCGCGCATGTGCCCGACCGGGCGGCCAAGGTGATGGGGCGGGTGCGGGAGTTGCACGGCGGGCAGGATTACGACCCGGCCTTTGGCAAGCGGATGCGGGGTGAGGGGCTATGGGCCGACCTGATGGCGCGGCGCTTTGCCGTGGCGGTGGACAGGTTGGGGTTGGCAGTAAAGCTGCCGCCGCTGCGCTGCGATCTGTTCGCCCCGCCGGGGCGGGCGGGGGACCAGTTGAGTTTGTTCTGAACGGCAAGCGCAGGGCCGTCGATTTCCGCACGGAAATCGGACCGGAATTCGTGCGAATTCCGGCTGCGGGACGGGGGCCGGCTTAGCCGCGCCGACCCCGGCGTTCGCGTTTGGGTTCGCCCGACTGATCGCCGGTGCCGTCCGAGGCCGACGAAAAGCCACCCAGTTTCGCGGTGATGTCATCGGCTGTGGGAACCGGGCCTTTCGGGCGGCTTTCCAGGGCTGCACGCATGGCCTTCAGATGCTCTGGCATGGTGCCGCAGCAGCCGCCGATGATGCGTACGCCCGCGTCGCGCGCCAGCACGGCATATTCCGCCATCAGGTCCGGGGTGCCATCATAGTGGATGTGGCCTTCGTGATATTTCGGAATCCCGGCGTTGCCCTTGGCGATCAGCGGACGGTGGGTGCCGGTGGCGGCAAAGCCCAGCACCGTGCGCATCAGGTCAGAGGCACCAACGCCGCAGTTTGCGCCGAAGGCGATGGGCGGGTTCGGCAGGGTTTCCACCATTTCGGCCAGCGCGGCAGAGGTCAGGCCCATCATGGTGCGCCCGGCGGTGTCAAAGCTCATCGTGCCGCACCAGGGCATTCCGGCGAGGGCGGCGGCTTCGGCGGCGGCCTTGTATTCTTCGGCGGCAGAGATGGTTTCGATC
>CAMFLG010000466.1 GCA_945957495.1 uncultured Pseudorhodobacter sp.
GTGCATAGTGCATCGCGCGCGCCATTTCGGCGGCATGGGCGGCATCCTCGATCATCGGCACCAGAACCGTCTGCACGCCCAGATCAAGGATCTGCTTGATCATCCAGGCCTCGCCAATCGGCGGGCGCACCACCACCGGCACGCGGTCGCCGATGGCCTGCACCTGCGCCAGAATCGTCGGGATTGAATTCGGCCCATGCTCTGCGTCGATCAACAGCCAGTCAAACCCCGATCCCGCCAACAACTCTGCCGCAGAGGCGCTGGCAAGGTTCAGCCAGATCCCGGTCTGCACCCGCTTTTCGGCAAGGGCGGCTTTCAGATGGTTCTTGGGTGCGGGCATGGCGGGCTCCTTTTGGCGTTCGGTTGTGCCTCGATAGCACGAAGAAATCTGCCGCAAAGGCCTAAATGGCGGCGGCGCGGCGGGAAATTCCGGCAAGATAGCGCGCGGTGGCGGTGGCGTGATGGCGACTGATCTGCAGCGCCTGCGCGGGTGTGACCGCCTGAAACGCCACCGGCGCGCGGGGGCGCAGTTGCGCAAAGCCATCCAGATCGCAGGACAGCAGCGTTGCGATCTTGGGATAGCCGCCGGTGGTCTGATGATCGGCCAACAGCACCGTCGCAACCCCGTCGCCCGCAACCTGCACCGATCCGCGTAAAATCGGCTCAGATGGCATTGTCAGAGCCGCATCGGGCATCAAAGCCGGGCCGCGCAACCGCACGCCCATGCGGTCATAGGCATCGGTCAGCGTGAAGGTCGCGCCCAGAAAGGTGTCGATCGTATCCGGGGCAAAGAAGCGATCCTGCGGGCCAAGCACCACGCGCAGATGCGCGCGCGGGCGTGCCATCACCGGGCAGGGCAGGGCCGTGGGCTTGCCCGGCACCCGCGACACAGCACCAATCAGCACATCCCCCGCAGAAAGCTTGCCACCACCAAGGCCGGAAAGCGCGTGGGTGGCGGCACTTCCGGCCCATGTTTCAGTCTCTAACATGGCTGAAATGGCAAGATAGGCCCAACTGCCCCATGGCCCTCGCCGGATCGTCACGCGGGAACCGGCATGCACCGGAAACACCGACCAACTGCCATAGCGGCGGTCGTCCACAGTCACGACAAAGCCGCCACCCGTGACGGCCAGCATGGCAGCCCCCGCCACACAATCCAGCACCAGACCGCCCAGCGAAATCTCGATGGCTGCGGCACCAGCAGGATTGCCAAGTGCCAGATTCGCCGCCTGATGTGCCAACCGGTCCATCGGGCCAGAGGCGGGCACGCCATAGCGCAGCATCCCGAACCGCCCGGCGTCCTGCACCGACACATGCGGCCCGGCCCGCACCATGTTGAAGCGCACCTCGACCATCCCTACCCCCCAACCGCGTCGAAATCCGCGCGACTGATCCGGCGGAACTGCACCCTGTCGCCAACGTCGAACAGAAAAGGTTTTTCCGCATCATCGCGCAAGATCCGGGTTGGCGAACGCCCGATGATCCACCATCCCGTCGGCATGGTCAGCGTGGTGACAAGGCATTGCGCCCCGGCGATGATCACCGATCCCGCCGCAATGCCCCGCACCGCCGCCGGTTTGCGCGGCAGGTGCAGCGGCGCGGGCACACCCGACAGATAGGCGTAACCGGGGGCAAAGCCGTACATGATCACCGCATAATCCCCGGCCAGATGTGCGGCAATAACCGCCTCGGCGGTCATGCCGCAGGCTTGCGCAACCGCAGCCAGATCAGGGGCAAGATCGGGGTCATAGCAGACATCGACTTGACGCAAAACAGGCTCTGTGATGGCCGCTTCGGGTCTTTGCATCAGATCGCGCAGCGCGCGCTCTACCGCCGCGTGTCCGGTCAGGATCGGATCAAACCGGACCAGAAGGTTCACAAAGGCGGGCACCGCCTCGACATAACCCGCAAAACCGTCGTGCTGCAGCATCCGGTCCAGATGCCGCACTTGCGCCAACACTTCTGGCCCGGGTGCGGCGCCAAATTCCACCAGCACCGCCTGATCGGCCACGGCGCGGAACAGCGGATAGCCCGTCATCCGATGAAGGGGGCAAGCGTCACCCCCGCCCCGATCAGCCCCTGCCGCACCGCGCGCGCCATCGCCACTGCATGCGGGCTGTCGCCATGCACACAGATCGAATCCGCCGCCAGCGCTATCGGCAGCCCGTCCAGCACCGGCATCCGCCCGGTCTGCACAAAGCCGATCAGCCGCGCCACCGCTGCATCCGCATCCTCAATCACCGCCCCCGGTTGCGACCGGGGCACCAGACGGCCATTCGGCAGATAGGCGCGGTCGGCGAAAACCTCGCTGAACACCCGCAAGCCGCAACCCCGCCCCGCTGGTTCCAACGCCGTGCCAGAGATTGCCAGAAGCCCCAGATCGCGCGACACTGCCGCCACGGCGCGGGCCACCGCCTGCGCCACGTCAACCTCATCCGCCGCCAGATTGGCCAGCGCGCCATGCGCCTTGACATAGGACACCCGCACCCCGGCCAATGCCGCCGCCCCCATCAGCGTGCCGATCTGGGTGGCCACCATCCGCTCGATCCCCCGTGCCGTCATTGGGATCACCCGGCGGCCAAAGCCCGCGGGGTCGGCATAGCCCGGATGCGCCCCCACCACCACGCCCCGCGCCCGCGCCAATTCCAGCGTTTCCACCATCGTGTCGGCATCACCCGCATGGCCGCCACAGGCGACGTTGGCGCTGGTCAGAAGGTCCAGCAGTGCCGCGTCGTCGCCCATCCGCCACGGCCCATAGCCTTCGCCCAAATCCGCGTTCAGATCGACCCGCATGCGCCGCCCCCCTCGTTCACTTGGGGCAGTCTGGAACGGCGGGGCCAGAAGTTCCACTGCATAAATCCATGGCGGATCAGGCAGTTTGACCGGTGGCCAGAGGTTCCCCCTGCGACATTTTCGCGCTATAGGCTGATTTCAACGCAAGAGATTGTCATGCTCAAGTTCTTTGAGGGTCTGGTAGACCCCTATGCCCCTTATAC
>CAMFLG010000467.1 GCA_945957495.1 uncultured Pseudorhodobacter sp.
TCCTTGCAGTGTTCCTGGGCACCCTGATGAACCGGAAAGAGCCGCACATCTATGTGGCCAACTGGTTCTACCTGTCCTTCATCGTCACCGTCGCCATGCTGCACGTCGTCAACAACCTGGCGATCCCGGTGTCGATCTTCTCGTCCAAGTCGGTCTCGCTCTTCTCGGGCGTGCAGGATGCGATGACGCAATGGTGGTATGGTCACAACGCGGTGGGCTTCTTCCTGACCGCCGGCTTCCTGGGCATGATGTACTACTTCGTGCCGAAGCAGGCCGAGCGTCCGGTCTACAGCTACAAGCTGTCGATCATCCACTTCTGGGCGCTGATCTTCCTTTATATCTGGGCCGGTCCGCACCACCTGCACTATACGGCTTTGCCGGAATGGGCGGGCACGCTGGGCATGGTGTTCTCGATCATCCTGTGGATGCCGTCCTGGGGTGGCATGATCAACGGTCTGATGACGCTTTCGGGCGCCTGGGACAAACTGCGCACCGACCCGATCATCCGCATGATGGTCGTTTCGATTGGCTTCTACGGCATGTCCACCTTTGAAGGCCCGATGATGTCGATCAAGGCTGTGAACTCGCTGTCGCACTATACCGACTGGACCATCGGTCACGTTCACTCTGGCGCGCTAGGCTGGAACGGCATGATCACCTTCGGCGCGCTGTACTTCCTGACCCCGCGTCTGTGGAACCGCGAGCGGCTGTACAGCCTGACGCTGGTCAGCTGGCACTTCTGGTTGGCCACCATCGGGATCGTGCTTTACGCGTCCTCGATGTGGGTGACGGGCATCATGGAAGGCCTGATGTGGCGCGAAGTTGACGCCAACGGCTTCCTCGTGAACGCCTTTGCCGACACGGTGGCTGCGAAGTTCCCGATGTATGTGGTTCGTGCGCTGGGTGGGGCGATGTTCCTCGCCGGTGGGCTGATCATGGTCTATAACTTGTGGATGACGGTGCGCGCGCAGCCTGCAAAAGCTGCGGTCAACGCGAACAACGCCGTTCCTGCTGAATGATCGGAGGGCAGGACAATGTCTTTTCTTGACAAACATAAGAAGATCGAAACGCACGCAACGCTTTTGTTGGTGCTAAGCCTTCTGGTCGTAAGCATCGGCGGTATCGTGGAAATCGCCCCGCTGTTCTATATCCAGAACACCATTGAAAAGGTGGAAGGGGTTCGCCCCTACACCCCGCTCGAACTGGCCGGGCGTGACATCTATATCCGTGAGGGTTGCTATGTCTGCCACAGCCAGATGATCCGCCCCATGCGGGACGAGGTTGAACGCTATGGCCACTACTCTCTGGCGGCGGAGTCGATGTACGACCACCCGTTCCAGTGGGGCTCCAAACGGACCGGGCCGGATCTGGCGCGTGTCGGGCTGAAATACTCTGACGCCTGGCATGTTGACCACCTGATCAACCCCGAAGCCGTGGTGCCGGAATCGGTGATGCCGAAGTACAGTTTCATGATGAACAATGAAATTGACGGCAGGTATATCGCCGATGAGATGAAGACGCATCGCATGGTGGGTGTTCCTTACACCGACGACATGATCGCGGCGGCGGTTGAGGACTTCAAGGCGCAGGCCGATCCGAATGCCGACACCACCGGGCTGCAAAGCCGCTATGGCAAAGAGGCCTTCAAGCATCTGGACGTGAATGTGGCAAACTTCGATGGTCAACCGCAGTTGACCGAGATGGATGCGCTGATCGCCTACCTGCAAGTCCTTGGTACGATGGTCGATTTCTCGACCTACATTCCTGATCCGACACGGTAAGGGGGGCGACCATGGAAATGTACACCTTGATGCGCGAATTTGCGGACAGTTGGGCGTTGCTTGCCTTGTTTGGTATCTTCCTTGCCGTGGTTATCTGGGTTTTCCGCCCGGGGTCACGCAAGGTGCAGGACGACATCGCCAACTCGATCTTTCGCCATGACGATAAACCCGCTCCGGCTCGCCGGCCAACCGAGGAGGCGTGAATCATGTGCGCCAAGCAAGTGAAGAAAACGGTCAAAGAGGTTTCAACCACGGGTCACTCCTGGGATGGGATCGAAGAGCTGAACAACCCTCTGCCACGGTGGTGGGTTTGGGTGCTGTACCTCTGCATCATCTGGGGCATCGGCTATACCATCGCCTATCCGGCATGGCCGATGCTGACGCGAGCAACGCCGGGCCTGATCGGGTCGGATCAGCGCGCCGACGTTCGCGCCGAAATCCAGCGGTTTGACGATGCCAACGCGGCGGTCAAGGCGCAACTGGCGGCGGTCGATCTGACCTCTGCTGCGCCGATGCCGCCTGAACTTGAGGCCTATGCGCTGAACGAAGGCGCATCGGTGTTCAAGAACAACTGCGCACAGTGCCATGGTGCTGGCGCGGCAGGGGTTCAGGGCAAGGGCTATCCGAACCTGCTCGATAACGATTGGCTATGGGGCGGCGACATCGAGGCGATCCACACCACGGTGACGCACGGCATCCGCAACACGACCGATGCCGATGCGCGCCTGTCGGAAATGCCCAAGTTCGGCGTGGATGGGTTGCTGACCAAAGAGCAGATTGGTCAGGTCGTGGAGTATGTCCTGCAAGTCTCGGGTCAAGATCACGACGCGGCGCTGGCGGCAGAGGGCGCGACGATCTTCGCAGACAACTGCGCGGCTTGCCATGGTGACGACGCCAAGGGCAACCGGGATGTGGGCGCACCCAACCTGACGGATGCAATCTGGCTATACGGTGGTGATCGTGACACGCTGACCTACACGGTGACGAACGCGCGCTATGGCGTGATGCCGTCCTGGCAGGGCAAACTGTCCGAAGACCAGATCCGTGCGGTTGCGCTGTATGTCCACAGCCTGGGTGGCGGCGAATAGCCGCAGGACAACCGGATCGAACGAAAACCTGAAAGCCCCCGCGCAAACCGGGGGCTTTTGATTTTGCGCGTCGCTTGATCTATGTCAACGATTGCGCGTGGGTTTCGCGGCATCTGTTCTCAAG